>NZ_JAVFVX010000240.1:0-3938 GCF_033441795.1 Streptomyces sp. ADMS
CCGCATCGTGAGATGATGCCGTTGCCGCCGGTCGGCGATTGATCGCTTCCCCATGGCGAAGGACCCGGCTAGGGCCTTGCCGTGGACGGCATGCGCGCGGTTGCCCCCGGCGGTCGTTGGCGGGGTGCTGTTCTGCTCCGGGCCCCTGGAGGGCTGGTCGCGCCCACGCGGCGGAGTCGCGATCGACACAACCCCGCGCCCCTTCGGGGTGCCGTGTGGGCCGGCGCTCGCAGATCCCGGCCACCCCGGCGATCCGTCGCGCAGGATTCCCTGTTCCCCGTTTTACTTGGACGTCCTAGTATCCTGATTACTAGGACGTCCAAGTAAATCGACAGCCAACGCTCCCCGGCGCGTTTTGGGAAGGCCCCCATGACCGTGAACGATCTCCACCGTCCCGTGCACCCCGTGCGTCTGGTCACCGCTTCGGCGCTGTTCGACGGGCATGACGCCTCGATCAACATCATGCGGCGGATCTTCCAGTCCCAGGGCGCCGAGGTGGTCCACCTGGGGCACAACCGGTCGGTGCGGGAGGTCGTGGACGCGGCGCTCGAAGAGGATGCGCACGGTGTGGCCGTCTCGTCCTATCAGGGCGGGCACGTGGAGTACTTCGAGTATCTCGTCGAGTCGTTGCGCGGGCAGGGGGCCGAGCACGTCCAGGTCGTGGGCGGCGGGGGCGGCGTCATCGTGCCCGAGGAGATCGCCCGGCTGCGCCGCAGCGGCGTGACCATCTTCTCGCCCGAGGACGGGCAGCGGATGGGGCTCGCCGGGATGGTCAACTCGGTGGTCCGGGACTGCGACTTCGATCTTTGGGACAGCAAGCCCGTCGACGCCGCCGCCGTCCTGACCGGCGACCGGTTCGCCATCGCCCGTGCCATTACCGGTGCGGAACTGGGCAAGCTGCCCCCGGAGCTTCTGGAGCAGGTGCGCGTCGCTGCCGCGGCACGGGTCACGCCCGTCCTCGGGATCACCGGTACCGGCGGCTCCGGGAAGTCGTCGCTGACCGACGAGCTGGTACGGCGGTTCCGGGTCGACCAGCAGGACAAGCTGCGGATCGCGGTGATCGCCGTCGACCCGACCCGGCGTCGTGGCGGCGGGGCGCTGCTCGGCGACCGTATCCGGATGAACTCCCTGGACGGGAACCGGGTCTTCTTCCGGAGCCTGGCCACACGCGGCAGCCATGAGCTGCCCGAGCACCTGTCCGACGTGATCGACGTGGTCAAGGCCGCCGGCTTCGACCTGGTCATCGTGGAGACGCCGGGGATCGGCCAGGGCGACGCGGCGATCGTGCCGTACGTCGACACGTCGATGTACGTGATGACGCCGGAGTTCGGCGCCGCCTCGCAGCTGGAGAAGATCGACATGCTCGACTTCGCCGACGTCGTGGCGATCAACAAGTTCGAGCGGCGCGGCGCCAAGGACGCCATGCGCGACGTGGGCCGCCAACTGGTCCGTAACCGCGAGGCGTTCGGCAGGAAGCCCGAGGACATGCCGGTGTTCGGCACCTCGGCGGCCACGTTCAACGACGACGGCGTCACCGCGCTCTACCAGTATCTGAGGGCGGGCCTGGCCGAGCGGGGGCTGTCGCTGTCCGAGGGCACGCTGGCGCCGGTCGGCGTACGCCACTCCTCCGGCATCCGGCAAGTGGTGCCCGCCGAGCGGGTGCGCTACCTCGCCGAGATCACGGAGGCGGTCCGGACCTACCACGCCGAGACCGAGCGGCTTGCCGACGCGGCCCGGCGGGTGCAGCGGCTGGATGCCGTCAGGGGTGAGCTCGCCGAGGCCGGTTCCGACGCGGGGGGCGTGGAGTCCCTGCTGGCGGACGCCCGCCGCCACCTCCCGCACGACATCGGGGACCAGATCCAGAACTGGCCCGCGGTCGTGGCGTCGTACTCCGGCGACGAGCAGGTCGTGAAGGTACGGGACCGGGAGATCCGTACGGCGCTGAACCGCGAGTCCCTCTCGGGCAACAAGATCCCCCGGGTCGCGCTGCCCGCGTTCACCGACCACGGGGAGCTGGTGCGGTTCTGGCGCCGGGAGAACCTGCCCGGCCTCTTCCCGTTCACCGCCGGAGTGTTCCCCTTCAAGCGTGACGGCGAGGACCCTGCGCGGATGTTCGCCGGGGAGGGCGACCCGTTCCGTACGAACCGGCGCTTCAAGCTGCTCTCCGAGGGCCAGCCGGCCACCCGCCTGTCCACCGCCTTCGACTCCGTCACCCTCTACGGCCGTGACCCCGACGAGCGCCCCGACATCTACGGCAAGGTCGGCACGTCCGGCGTCTCGGTTGCCACCCTGGACGACATGAAGGCGCTCTACGACGGGTTCGACCTCGTCGCGCCGACGACCTCGGTGTCGATGACGATCAACGGCCCGGCGCCGACCGTACTGGCGTTCTTCCTCAACACCGTCATCGACCAGCAGACCGAGAGGTTCCGTGCCGCGGAGGGGCGGGACCCCTCGCCCGATGAGGCTGCCCGGCTGCGGGCGCACGCGCTCGCGAACGTGCGGGGCACCGTGCAGGCGGACATCCTGAAGGAGGACCAGGGGCAGAACACCTGCCTGTTCTCCACCGAGTTCAGCCTGCGGATGATGGCCGACATCCAGGAGTGGTTCATCGAGCAGAAGGTCCGCAACTTCTACTCGGTGTCCATCTCCGGGTACCACATCGCCGAGGCCGGGGCGAACCCGATCAGCCAGCTGGCCTTCACCCTGGCCAACGGATTCACCTACGTCGAGGCCTACCTGGCACGCGGTATGCGCATCGACGACTTCGCGCCCAACCTGTCGTTCTTCTTCTCCAACGGCATGGACCCGGAGTACTCCGTGCTGGGCCGGGTCGCCCGCCGGATCTGGGCCGTCGCGATGAGAGAGCGGTACGGCGCGAACGAGCGCAGCCAGAAGCTGAAGTACCACGTGCAGACCTCCGGGCGCTCGCTGCACGCCCAGGAGATGGACTTCAACGACATCCGCACCACCCTGCAGGGTCTGATCGCCATCTACGACAACGCCAACTCCCTGCACACCAACGCCTATGACGAGGCCGTCACCACGCCGTCGGAGGAGTCGGTGCGGCGGGCGCTGGCGATCCAGCTCATCATCAACCGCGAGTGGGGCCTCGCCATGAACGAGAACCCGCTCCAGGGGTCGTTCATCATCGACCAGCTCACCGACCTGGTCGAGGAGGCCGTGCTCGCCGAGTTCGACCGGATCAACGAGCGGGGCGGTGTACTCGGCGCCATGGAGACCGGTTACCAGCGCGGGCGCATCCAGGACGAGTCGATGCTGTACGAGCAGCGCAAGCACGACGGCACGCTGCCGATCATCGGCGTCAACACCTTCCGCCGGCCCGGCGGCGAGGGTGCGCCCCAGGAGGTCGAGCTCGCCCGCGCCACGGAGACGGAGAAGGAGTCCCAGCTCACGCGCGTCCGCGACTTCCAGAACACGCACGGCGCGGAGGCCACGCAGGCGCTCGCCCGGCTGAAGGAAGCCGCCGTGGGCGGCGACAACGCCTTCGACGCCCTGATGGCCGCCGCCCGGGTGTGCACGCTGCGCCAGGTCACCGAGGCGTTCTTCGAGATCGGCGGCCAGTACCGGAGGAACGTCTGAGAACCGTCCGTGGCGGCTGCCGGGAACCGGCCCGGGGAGCGTCTGGGGATACGTCCGTCGTGTGTCCGGGGGTACCTCCAGATCCTTGACCGCCGCTCGGCCCTCCATGATGCTGTGTTGCGACACATGAGATGCGTGCCGTAATAAGCAACATCCAGGTTTCGTACCAGCCGAGGAGTGGCCATGACTCATCAGGTCCGTGCTGTTGTCGCGCGGGGGAAGGGCGCCCCCGTCAGCCTGGAGACGATCCTCGTGCCGGACCCCGGTCCGGGCGAGGCGCTGGTCCAGATCCAGGCCTGCGGGGTGTGCCACACCGACCTGCACTACAAGCAGGG
>NZ_JAVFVX010000241.1:0-3892 GCF_033441795.1 Streptomyces sp. ADMS
CGCGGTCACCGGCGAGCTGTTCTTCGCCTCCTCCAACGACCTCGTCTACCAGTTCGACTACCGGGGCGATCCGGACGACGTGGTCATCGACCTGACCGACGCCCACATCTGGGACGCCTCCTCCGTAGCCGCCCTGGACGCGATCGAGACCAAGTACGCCCAGCGGGGCAAGAAGGTCACCATCGTGGGCCTGAACAAGTCCAGCGCGGAGATGCACGACAAGCTGGCCGGCCAGCTCACCGCCAGCCACTGAGACCGGCCGCCCCTCCTCCCGCGGACCACGCGGTGCGGGAGGGGGCGGCCATGTGTGCGCGGGCCGGACCCGGGACCATGCCCTGACCAGCTCCGGGCCCGGCCCGCGCGCATCCCGACGCCTGACCTGGTGACCGTCATGTCCCGGCCCCGCGCCGCGACACCGATCGCCCACGCGATCGCGGAAGCACCGCGGCGCACCCGGCTCCCGCCCGGACCACCTCTCGGCCGGTCCTGAGCACGTGGTGCACACCTGAAATCTGTTCGCTCGGCCCGGTTGCCCCGGCGTCTTCCACCAGCGCCCCGCTCTGGGCAGCGCTGACCATCCTGGAGGTTTGGATCATGACTGACGCGGCCACGCGGCTGGCGGAACTGGTGAGGCAGGCGGTGGGAAGACCGCTGCCGCTGCGGCTGCGCGCCTGGGACGGCAGCGAGGCCGGTCCGGCCGAGGGCCCCGTCCTGGTCGTCCGCGACCGACGCGCCCTGCACCGCCTGGCCTGGAAGCCCGGCGAACTCGGCTGGGCCCGCGCCTGGGTGGCCGGCGAAGTCGACATCGACGGTGACCTCTACGAGGCGCTGGAGCGGATGGCCGGCGTTGTCTGGGACCGGGGAGAGAGTGGACCGAAGCGGCACGCCGTCCTCGGCGCGCTCGCCGCGCTGCGCGATCCGAGGAACGTGCGGCTGGCAGCCGAGGCCCTCGCGCTGGCGGGACCCGCCCTCCCCCCGGCGCCACCGCCCGAGGAGGCCGGCTCCCGCCGCGGTCCGCTGCACAGTCTGCGCCGCGACCGCGACGCCATCAGCCACCACTACGACGTCGGCAACGACTTCTACTCCCTGGTCTTGGGCCCTTCCATGGTCTACTCGTGCGGCTACTGGGAGAGCCCGGAGGCGACCCTGGAAGACGCCCAGCGTGCCAAGCTCGACCTGATCTGCCGCAAACTCGGCCTGCGGCCCGGCCAGCGGCTCCTCGACGTGGGCTGCGGCTGGGGTTCGATGGTGCTGCACGCCGTCGAGCACTACGGGGTCGAAGCGGTCGGAGTGACCATCTCCGAGGAACAGGCCGGTCTCGCCCGCAAACGCCTCGCCGACGCGGGATACACCGACCGGGCCGAGATCCGCGTCCAGGACTACCGCGAGATCGAGGACGGCCCCTACGACGCGATCTCCTCCATCGGCATGGCCGAGCACGTCGGATCCCCGCAGTTCCGCCTCTACGCCGAGACGCTGCGCCAACTCCTCAAACCCGGCGGGCGACTCCTCAACCACCAGATCTCCCGCCGCCCTCTGAAGGACGAAAGCACCTACGAGATCGACGAGTTCATCGACCGCTACGTCTTCCCCGACGGTGAACTCGCACCCGTCGCCACCACCACCGCGCTCCTCGAAGACGCCGGCTTCGAGGTACGAGACGTGGAAGCGCTGCGCGAGCACTACGCCCACACCCTGCGCGCCTGGGTGGCCAACCTGGAGCAGAACTGGCCCGAGGCCGTACGCCTCACCACGGCCGGCCGCGCCCGGGTCTGGCGCCTGTACATGGCCGCGTCCGCGCTGGCCTTCGAGCGCAACGGCATCGGCGTCAACCAGATCCTCGCCGTACGCACCACCACGGCCGGACAGGCGAAGATGCCCCGCACCCGCGGCCACTGGCCGTACGAGACCGCGACACACTGACCACGGCCGGGCCCGGACAGGCGACCCAGCGGGCTGGACGGCCGACTGCCGTGCAGCCCGCTGCGCAGGGTGCCGATCGTCCGGCGGACCTGGGCCGCCTTCATGGCAGAGGCCGCACGGTCGGGCCGATGCCACCGACTGCCGTCGCTGGGCTCCGTCTTGGTTTCGACCGCCGACTGAACATGCGGCCGGTACCCGTGTCACCGGTCTGTACGGCGAAGGCCGCCGCGCGCACGCTGCCGGGTGCCCGTGGTGGGTTCCGTATCCGGCCGTCCGCCTGTGGTGAGCGGCTCTGGTGCCCGTGTCACCGGTCTGTACGGTGAAGGCCGCCGCGCGCACGCTGCCGGGTGCCCGTGGTGACTGGTTCCGTATCCGGCCGTCCGCCTGTGGTGAGCGGCTCTGGTGAAGGCGGCCCCGGGCCATGCGTACCTATGGAGACCGACCCGGGGCCGCCGCGCCGAAGGGCCTGTCCAGTGGGCGCCTTCGACGCCGCCAACTCTACCGTCACGTCAAGCCGTGATCGAGTTCGCCCACCATGCGGGCCACTTCCCGGTAAGCAGACTCTTGCGTAAGGTGAGAGTTGGATGGTCGGGATGCCGCCGTTCGTTCCGCCTCGGGCCACAGAGGCGGAGCCCCGGCGCTGTCGTCCCGAGGCGGCACCGGCCGCAGCCCGCGAGACTGATCGCATGCCGGTCTCGCGGGTCCGCACATCACCGGCACGGCCGTGATCGGGGCCGGAGTGGTTCAGGTGCCCGGGCGGGCGTCCGGCTGGAGCCGGCGGCGGAGTGTGGTGGCGAAGTCCTCGGCCATCTCCAGCCGGGCCCGCAGGGTCTCGCAGCGGGCGTCGGTCACCTTGCGGTAGGAGTCCAGCCGCTCCTGCAGACGCTCGAGTTCCTCACCGACGGGCCGCTTCTCGGTGGCGGCGAGCCGGTCGGTGATGTCCAGCAGGTCCCGCATCTCCTCCAGGGAGAAGTCCAGCGGCTTCATCCGGCGGATCACCATCAGGCGCTCGACGTCGGACTCCGTGTACAGCCGGAAGCCGCCCTTGCTGCGGGCCGACGGGATCACCAGGCCCACTTCCTCGTAGTGCCGGATGGTGCGCAGAGACAAACCGGTCCGCTCGGCCACCTCACCGATCTGCATCTGCCGCTCACTCATCGCTGCGCCTGCTCCTTCTGATATCCGGATGGTTCCGAAACTGTGAAGTGATCAACGGTACGTGAGATCAATCACGGGTCTCCGGGCCTTGTTTACCTGGGTTTCACAAGCCGCGAGTCGCACTCTGCCATGACGTCAGGGTAGAGTCCTGTGCGTGCTCGTCTCTGTTGTCCAGTACACGGTAGAGGCGACCGGGCCGTAGCCCGGACCCCGACCGGGCTCCGGCGGCCCCCGCAGACTTCCGGGCAATGATGCCCGAACGGTAGCCGTATGGTTGCCGTCCTGTCCGGCAAGGCCCCCGCTGAGGTGGCTGGGCCGCCGGAGGATCCCGTCCCTTTGCGGAATCAGTACGACGCGTGTGCGTTCAGCGGCATGGATGCGCACCTGAACAGAAACGGTTGCATGTCCTCACTGCTGCCCGCGGCCCCGAAGTTCCGCCTGTCCAAGCCGGACTGGCTCGAGTCTCCGAAGGTCCTGCGTACCGAGGTGCTGGCCGGCCTGGTGGTCGCCCTGGCCCTGATTCCCGAGGCGATCTCCTTCTCCATCATCGCCGGGGTCGACCCGGCGGTCGGCCTGTTCGCCTCCTTCACCATGGCCGTCGTCATCTCGGTCGTCGGTGGTCGCAAGGCGATGATCTCCGCCGCGACGGGTGCGATGGCCCTGGTCATAGCGCCGCTCAACCACGAGTACGGCCTCGGCTACCTGATCGCGGCCGTCATCCTCGGCGGCGTCTTCCAGGTGATCCTGGGCGCGCTGGGCGTGGCCAAGCTCATGCGCTTCGTGCCCCGGTCGGTGATGGTCGGTTTCGTCA
>NZ_JAVFVX010000242.1:0-3722 GCF_033441795.1 Streptomyces sp. ADMS
CGGCGGCACCATCCTCGGCTCGTCCCGGGTCCGCCCCGAGCATCTGCGGGACGGTCACCGTCGGGGTCCGGCCGCCGCCCGCCCGCAAGGGAGCCCGCGTTGACCACCACACCCTCCCCCGAACTCACCGGCACCCGCACAGCCGTGGTCAGCACCCGCTACGCCGGGGACCGCGACCGGCAGCAACTCGTCACCGGCGCCGAAGCCGACGCACTGGGCTGCACGGCCCCGCCACACGCCTCGCCGCCGTGAACTGGTTCGCCGGCACGGACGGCGAAACCGTGCTGACCCTCGCCCAGTGGGACAGCGCCCTGACACACGAGGCGTACCTGCGCGACGCCGACCGCACGGCCCCGCCGACCGGCCCGCCCCTCAAGTGGCCGGCACATGGAGCCGACGGATGCTGTTCAGTACGCCCACCAGCGGCCCGCGGACAGCTGAGGGACCCAGCGTGCCACGCCGTCCTCGCCTACGCGTCGCGCGTAGGTGGTCTTCACCTGGGCGCTCTGGACGGTGCAGCAGAGTGACCAGTTTCCGCGGGCGTCGACGTACTCGAAGGCCACGTCACCGGTCTCCGTGCGAGTGGCGCGGCCCGCGGTGAGGATCATCTCGCTGCCGTCGGCCATTTCCAGCAGAAAGATCGCCATCGGGTTTCCTCCCATCAGGCATACGAGGCGTCAGTAGCACCACCAGATGCCGGTCGTCGGCTGGGGCAGCCAGCCGTAGCCGCCGCCGTCCATCGGGGCCTGGCGGAACACCGCGGTCACCGCCTCGACCGGATACGTCTTCAGCCGGACCGCCGGCCCGTACTGGCCGGTGCTTTCCAGGACGATCTCTCCCTCGGCTGTGCACCCGGCGGCGTCCGCCTCGATGACGGTGTCCTCGCCGCAGGCGAGCTGGAGCATGAACAGGGCCATGGTTCGGCTCTCCCCCGTCTCAGGCGCCGACCGGAACCCGCGGCAGGTCCTCCCAGACCTGGCGCAGTTCGGTGTAGCGGCGGTCGGGCAGCGCCGAGAGGAGCTCACGGACTTCCGGACGGGCGCCGGCGGCGGCGATGAGCATGTCGTGCTTGCTCACGGCGCCGTTCGTGAACAGTCCGGCCAGCTGGTCGGCGATCTCGATGCGAGTGACCTCTGCGGTCATGGCTCTCCCCAGGGTGTGGAATGCGTCAGCGCGGGTGTGCTCTTCGGCGGCGCTGCACCGGTCGGGGCAGCCCGGGCGGGCGGCTTTGGCGCCGCCCCCAAGCAGTGACCGAGACAACGTGGGCGGACACCGCCTGGGAGCGGCTTTGGAAGCAGACCGACTATGTCGGCGAGCAACACTACTCTAACGCAAGGGAAGAGTTGATTGCCAAGGAGTCGGATAACGATCGGCGAAACCCTGCAAGAGCGGCGGGGTCGAGCGCGGCCACCACAGGTCCATCACTGACGTTGCGTGAGGGTATGCTGACGGACAGGCGGCGTCTGGAGACTGGTGACGCGCCGCCTCGTGGACCCGGAGCCGTCCTCCCGTACGGCCCGGAGTCCGCGGCCGTACGCCCCGGGAGCGAGGTACCCGCCCGTCCGTCCTCCCGGGGCGTCGGCGTCCCCTCCGTCACGGGTGGAGCAGATGGAGGCGGCCCGGCAGGGCTTCGATGCGCAGGGGGGCGTGGACGTCACGGGCGGGCGTGCCGTCAATGTCGAGCCGGTAGGCACCCCAGGCCCGTTCGAAGCGCAGGCGCCGCACCTGCCGGGAGCCGTAGGCGTCGCCGCTCACCCTGAGCAGACCCCCGTCGGTCAGGGCGACACGCAGGGGCTGGTCCCCGGGTGCGGTGATCTTCTCGTTGTCCAGGATGAGGCGCACCCTGCCGGGCTGTGGCTGCAGGGAGGTGAGTACCGCTTCGCGCACCGCGACGTCGAAGGCACCCCCGGACAGGTGGATGCCCAGCACCGCACGGCGGTGTCCGCCCAGACTGTTCAATTCCCCGCCCTCCCAGCCGTCTTGACGCTCGATGAGCAGCGGCAGACGCCACAGGGCGGCGGCTTTCATGGCGCGCTCGGGCTGGGGCCCGCCGGCGTACAGCAGGACGTCCACGCGAGGGCGTGGAATCGCGGCGCGCCCTGGTTCGCGATCGCCCGCGTCGGGCACCAGGCTCAGGTCAGCGGCATCGATACCACTTTCGGCGAGCCGACTGCGCAGAATCCGGGCGCGGTCGCGGTCGCCGCGACCGAAACCGCGCAAAACGCCGAGCACGGGCCGTGCGGCGGGCATGGACTGAGCGATCCGGGCGGCAGCCGCCACAAGGCGCTCCACCTCAGGGTCGGCTCCGACCTCCGCGGGAGAGGAGGGCTGGCGGGACAGCATGCGGACTCCTTGCTTGCTTGTGGCACTCAGGTTCGGCATATCGGCAGCGCGCCGAGAACGCATCCGCCCGGGGCTCGCGTGACCGCTCGGCCAGGGAGCGGGACGCGGCCCCGCGACAGGCGGCGCAGGACCGTCTCGCGGGAACCGCGCCATCCTGCGACTGCACTCCGAAGGGGCGGGAACAGCATCCGAGACCACGCGCGCATCTCTAACCTAACGCGAGGGTTGCCTCACTGTGAAGCGGCTCCTCATCCGCGTGGAGCGCCCCACACTCTTACGTACGGGTAGAGTCGAGGGTGCGATCGCGGCATGGGGCACCCCGGTGGACACGGCGGCCCCGACGGGTCGTCCATGCCGTACGGCCAGGGTCACCGCCCAGCTCTGGCGGCCCGCCTCCCTGTACGCCTCGCAGTTCGGTACCGGTCTGCCGCCCGGCATCGCCGCCTCCGTCACGCGTCGGCCGCTCCCTGCCGGGAGTGCAAGGCTACCCTCTCGTTAAGGTAGGTTTACGCGGGAGTGGAACGGCGGCGGCTTCACTGCCCTGACTGCCGCCGCCATCCATGGCAGTGCCATCCCAACTCCCCCTCGGGGTGGTACTGCCCCCGTCCCGGTCCCGGACAGCCGGCCTGACGTCACACGCCTTCTCCCCCGGGAGTCGTCTCGCGCACGCACGTCGGCGCCCTCACCTCTGGCGCGCCGCCGGCCACAGGAACGAAGCCATCCGCGTCCTGTCGGCCTGAAAGGGTCACCCGGGGTGCGACGAAATCTCAAGATGGCCCTGCCGCGGTCAGCGGCGCCCTCACCCGGACTCTGCTGCGCAATTCCTCGGGGCCGCCGGACTGCACTCCGCGACCTGCAGCGACGCGGCCGTGCTCGGTGCTCCGGGCGACTGTTCCTAGTTCCTGCGGGTCCAGCGAATTGCGCAGCAGAGTCCACCCGCGGCTCAAGACCACTGCCGAGTTCCGAGTTCCACCCCGGCGTGCGCCGACAGTGGAGGTCATGGGCCGTCACACCGGCCAGGTCTCTCCCCGCTCCGGCATGACGGCCGGTGCCCACTCCGACGTCGTCCCCGACGGCCCTTCGCCATCAAGGAGTTGGCCGCGCCAGGTCGGCCAGCGGTTCGAGGCCGGCAAACGGTTCGCATCACCCGTCATTTGCGCCTCCGTCCGGGTGAGGAAGGCGCCGGGCATGGTGCTTCGCCTTGCACCGACCGTGCGGGCGGTGAGCCATCCCGGCAGACTCTTCGGTAACGTGAGGGTATGAGCCATCCGCACCCAGAACTCAAAGCCGCCCCGCCGCTACCTGAAGGAGGGCTGAGGGTCGTCGCCCTGGGCGGTCTTGGTGAAATCGGCCGCAACATGACCGTCTTCGAGCATGCA
>NZ_JAVFVX010000243.1:0-3672 GCF_033441795.1 Streptomyces sp. ADMS
CGGTGAGGCACTGGCGGAGGATACGAGATTCGAACTCGTGAGGGGTTGCCCCCAATACGCTTTCCAAATGTTCGTCTGGGGGTACGGGGATGTGCGGGAGTGTTCTGACCTGCGGTGCAGCCGACTCGGGTGGGGCTTCTGAACGATGTCGTACGGCGGTGAACGCAACCAGAACTGCAACCACTGCTGACCTACTTGCCGTGTTCCGGGCCGTACCACTGGAGGGCTTGCCCGGTCACTGCGGCGATGCACTCGAAGTCGTGGTCGCGATGGAGCAGGGTAAGCCCCTGCAGCTCAGCGGTCGCGGCGACGGCCAGGTCGACAGCTCCGGCACTTCGGTGTTTCCCCTGCTTGGTGAGGGCTTCCTGGACCTGCCAGGCGCGGTCGTAGGCGCGGTCGTCGACGGGAACCCAGCCGAAGATCAGTCGCATGTCCTCGATGCCGCGCGCCCGGTCGGCAGTTGACCGTGCGCTGTAGAAGAACTCGAGCTCGGTGATCGGGCAGGTTGCGATGAGTCCGGCCGCGGCGGCCTGGTCCCAGCCGTACTGCTCCGCTTCCCCGCGCATGAACCGCGCGAGCGCGCTGGTGTCGATCAGGAACTGGGCCGCGTTCACCGGCGGTAGTTCTCCTTGTTCTCGAACAGTTCCAGATCAAATGCGCCGTCGCCCGCCGCGGCCCGCAGCCGGGCGAGAGCCAGGGCGCGACGCCGGCTCTCCAACACCTCGCGAAGAGCGGTGTTGACGGTCTCCTTCTTGGTGTTCGTCCCGAGGGCTTTCGCCACGTCCGCGACCAGGTCGTCGTCCAGGTCGATAACTGTCCGACTCATACATGCCTCCTGATACCAAATGTGGAGTCAAGTATATCTCGCGAGGTGCCCGCGGGGGTGGCTCGTCGGGGTACCTGGCCTTGGCCGCCGAGTCCTAGGCGGGCATCACGCCATGGATGCGGGAGAGAGTGAAGACGCGTTCCGCTTCGCGCAGGTGGCACCAGGCGTTGAGGTAGGGCGGGTCGAGTTCGAGGTCGCTGAGGGTACGTACGGTCCGGCTGCCCGAGGTGGCGATGTACTCGACCGTGATGGCCTCACCGGCGTCGATGGCATGGGCGACCTGGCGGACGTCGCTGTACGACAGGTGCTTCGCGTATCCGGCGACGATCTCCTCGGTGTCCGTCGCGAAAGGCACCCCGCTGCCGAACGGGTCGGGTTCCGGGGCGTTCGGCGGGGCCTTGAGCAGCCGGTCGGCCAGGACGTCCACGTCCGTCCCGGCGTCGATGGACATCTCCGAGGCGTGGGTCGCGGTGGTCCGGGGGCCGCGCCGCCCGACGTTCCCTCGCGGGGGCGGGACGGCAGCGGCGGCCCTCTGCGGCAGGCTCTTTTCGATGCGTACCGTTCCCCCGGCGGTCTCGGCGACCGGGGCGTAGCCCGCGGCACGGAGCGCGGCGAGAGTCGTCACGGGTGGGCTGCCGCTGACCAGGACCGTCGGGGCGAGCCGCCGCAGGGCGAGCTTGGACAGTGCGCGGTGGGCGGCGAGTTCGGCCAGGAGCGCGGGTTCGTCGCCGTGGATGACACAGGCCGCGGGGGCGATGCGCACCCGTCCGTGACCTCGTGCGGTGTCGGCGATGAGATAGGTCAGCGGCTGTGGCAGGGCCGTGGCGGAGCCGGCTGCCAGGTCGGCTGTGATGTCGTCCGGGGTGCGGCCGGCGTCCAGGGCCCGGCGGATACTGCCGGCACTGAAGCGCCATACCGACGCCGTGCCACTGGTCTCCCGGTCGGCCGTCGAATCCAGCAGCGCCGCGATTCGAGCGGACGGGGTGCCGGTGACGACGGCGGTGAGGTCGGCGCCGATCCGGGCCGTCGTGGTCGCGGGGGCAGCAGCCGTCGGGCCGTGATGTCGAGCTCTTCGTCGGCGTGGGCCGCCAGGTGGGCACCGAGCGGGGACAGCGCACCCCGTGCCAGCACGCCCAGCAGTTCGCCTTCGCGGATCACGGTGCTGAACGGTGCCGTGTCCCGGGGCGAGGCGTCGTCGGCGAGCGGACGGTGCCAGGCCACGAGCGGCCCCAGCTCCGAAGCGACCTTCGCACCCTGTCCTGCCGGGAGCCCCGCCGCCGCGATGAGCAGCCCGTGGCGGGCCTGCAGACAGCCGCCGCAGTCAGGCGCACCGGCGAGCGCGGGAAGCGCCTTGTTGTCTTCGTCGCGCGCCCGGGTGGGGGTGAGCGGCAGGTCCCGCCATGCCCGGAGCAATACGGCGAGTTGTTCTGCGGGCTCCTGCTCGACCCAGACGTCGTACGCCTCGGTGGGAGGTACGCGATCGCCGTCGCGGGCCAGCAGTCCGGCGGCGTACGCGCTCTCCAGGGCGATGCGTACGACGGCGTCGTCCGCTTGGGCGGCCCTGCCGAGCCGGGCCAGTTCACGCGCGCCGATCCCGCCCGACTTCAGCCGGGTCGGTGGAGCGGTCGCGCACGCCGAAAGGACGGAGGCGGCCTGGGCCGCGAACGCGGTGGCGGCCACCGCGGCCTCCCGCTCCACCTCCGAGGAGGTGATGGGCACCAACTGTGTGACAGGCGGCAGAGGTTCGAACGGAGCGTGCCAATCGGGGCCCCGCAGAGCCAAGGCCACCTCGACCGGCATCCGGGCGGGCCCGTACCGGTGACGGTCCTGGAGCAGAAGCCCGCGGTCGAGTGCCCATCGGGCGCCTGGTTGGAGGTCGCGGCCAGGAGTCCCGAACACGACGAACAGTGACTGACGCGGCGTGGACCTGGCGCTCCGCTCAAGCAACTTCCGTGTGGCCGCCGGTGCCCCCGCCACCAACGCGGCGACCCGTTCCGCGTCACTGTGATGCTCCACCAGAGCCGCGAGTCGCTGCTGCTTGGCGCCAGGTGGCTTGATACCCAGGACCGCCAGCATGTCGCGCAGTTCCTCCGAGGTGGTGCCGGCCAGCAGTTCGCCCAGCGGGGCGTCAAGTCCCAGGGGCGTGCTCCACGCCTGCCGCAAAGGCGTGGGCATGCGCAGTGCCTCGTTGCCGTCGTGCTACACGAGCGCCCGATCCGACAGCGCCTCCAGGGTCGCGTCCAGCGCGTGTACCGCCGTAGGGGATCTTGAGCCGAGCAACTCCGCGAGGCTGTCCCGGGTCGCTCGTGTTCCCAGGGCTGCCAGCGCCTCAGCGGCCTGCAAGCACGGCAGCGTGAGTTGGGGCAGGACGAGTGCCACGGACCCCGGACGTTGGAGACGGTCCGCCAGTTCCCCCACCGAGCGCGGTTCCGGAGAGGAAGCTGCGTCCTTCCGCATGGCGAGTACGCGTGCCAGGCGGGAACCGTCGAGTTCGCTCAGCCAAGTCGCAAGCGTCGATCGGGACTTCATGAGGGTGCACCTCGACAGACAGGGAACGTCACGGGCGGGCCGAAGCCGCTTCGGCGCCAAGGTCAAGGATGGCGCAGTTCCATGATCCGCGGATGCCGTACGAAGGCAGAGTCCCAGGCACCTCCCCGCCGGGCTCGTCCCGCCGGGCCGAGCCCGGCGGCAGGAGAAGATACTGGCTACCCGCTGCCGAAATATCCTTAATAGGATTATATAAACGCAACCAAAACTGCAACCAGCGCACAGCGAAGGGCCCCACCGCAAGCGGTGGGGCCCTTCGACATCGTGCCCGGTGAGGCACTGGCGGAGGATACGAGATT
>NZ_JAVFVX010000244.1:0-3635 GCF_033441795.1 Streptomyces sp. ADMS
TGACGAAACCGACCATCACCGACCGGGGCACGAAGCGCATGAGCTTGGCCACGCCGAGTACGCCGAGGACGATCTGCATGAGGCCGCCGAGGACGACGGCGGCGATGAGGTAGCCGAGGCCGTACTCGTGGTTGAGCGGTGCGATGACCAGGGCCATCGCGCCCGTCGCGGCGGAGATCATCGCCTTACGGCCGCCGACGACCGAGATGACCACGGCCATCGTGAACGACGCGAAGAGACCCACGGCCGGATCGACGCCCGCGATGATCGAGAAGGAGATGGCCTCGGGGATCAGCGCCAGGGCAACGACCAGGCCGGCCAGCACCTCGGTACGGAAGACCTTCGGGGAGGCGAGCCAGTCAGGCTTGACCGTGTTCTTCGAAAAACGCGCGCGGAACTTGGGAGCTTGGGACAGCGGTGAAGACATTCAACCGTTTCTGTTCAGGCGCACACGTCCACCGTCTGGACACACGCGCGTCGTACTCGACTCCACACAAAGGAGGAATCCCCGGCGGCCCGGCCTCGATGGGGGCCCTGCCGGATGAGGTGGCAGCCGCTACGGCTGCCGGTCGGGCATCGTCGCCCGGAAGTCTGGGAGTGCTGACGCGGCCCGGACGGGCCCGCGCTGTGGAGGTACCGCGTCGACTGCGCCTTTACAGTCTGGCCGCCCTCGACCATGACTCTACCCTGACGTGAGGGGAGAGTGCGAGTTTCTGCTTGTGAAATGCGGGTGAACCACACGCGCGGCCCGCAGGTGTCCGACGCGCAAACGAGAGCAGCTCAAGCGTTCGAAAACAGCGGGCTCGGCGGTATGCCGGGCGGCGACCGAGCGCCGGATACAGAGCGGCGAGAGCGGCGAGTGAACCGGCTTGCCCCTGTACGCGATCCGCCGTCACCTGAAGGCCGGCCCCGTCGCCCCCGAACTGCTCGACGAAGACGGGTTCCGGCGCTGCCCTTGCGTACGCGCCCCGCGTTGTCGGCCTCTCCCGCCGCGCGGCAATCCGTGCCAGCGGTGCGCACCGGGTGTCCGTGCCGGGCTCGGCCCGTGTGCTCCGGCGGCGGCCGTACGCCGCGGGTCGCGGGGTGGCCTTCGGCGGCGTCGCGTGCGCCGGTCGACGTCAGTCGTGGGCGGCGATGAGGTGGTCGAGCCGTGCGTCGGGGAACTCCCGCTCGAAGGAGTTCGCCTGCCAGCCGTCGACGAAGAGGGCGAGCTGCGCCTTGTCCCGGATGCGGGTCAGGGCCTCGCCCTTGACGATCCGGGAGCGGTTGAGTGCCTCCGCGCCGGACGCGTCGGTGGCACGGGCCAGGTGGTACGGCAGCATCTCCAGTCTCACGGCGGCGGAGAACTCCCCGGCCATGCGGGCGCTGACGACGTCGAACTGCATTGGCCCGACCGCGGCCAGCACCGGTGCCTGGTCGCCGCGCAGGTCGGAGACGAGGACCTGGACCACGCCCTCCTCGTCCAGCTGTGAGATGCCGCGCCGGAACTGCTTGGAGCGGGAGAGGTCGACCGGGCGGACGACGGCGAAGTGCTCCGGAGCGAAGGTCGGCATCGGCGGGAAGACGGCCGCCTGGTCGGCGTAGAGGGTGTCGCCGACGCGCAGGGCGGTCGCGTTGACGAGGCCGACGACGTCACCGGGGTAGGCGATGTCGACCATGGAGCGGTCCTGGCCGAAGACACTGTGCGCGTACTTGGTGGCGAAGGGCTTGCCGGAGACGGCGCGGGTGACGGTCATGCCGCGCTCGAAGATCCCCGAGCAGACCCGCATGAACGCGATCCGGTCCCGGTGCGCGGGGTCCATGTTGGCCTGCACCTTGAACACCAGCCCGGAGAACGGCGCGTCCACCGCCCGGGTCCCACCGCCCTCCAGCTCGCGCGGACCGGGCGGCGGGGCGAGGTCGACGACGGCGTCCAGCACCAGCCGTACGCCGATGTTGGAGATCGCCGCGCCGAAGAACACCGGTGTGGTCCGGCCCGCCAGGAACGCCTCCTGGTCATGTACGGCGCCGTCGGCACCCAGCAGCTCCAGCTCCTCGGCGGCCTTCTCCCAGTCCGTGCCCTCCTCGGCGGCGGCCTGCCCGGCCGGGACGGTCTCCTCGATCGCCTCGTGGGCGCCGCCCGGGGTGCGGGTGTAGCGCAGCATCCGCTCCGGCTGCCGTACGTCGATCAGGCCGCGCATGTATCCGGCGTCACCGACCGGCCAGACGATGGGGGTGGGCCTGAGACGGAACTCGCGCTCGATCTCGTCCAGCAGCTCCAGAGCCTCGCGGCCGGGCCGGTCCCACTTGTTGACGAACGTGATCACCGGGATGCCCCGGTGGCGGCAGACGTCGAAGAGCTTGCGGGTCTGCTCCTCCAGACCCTTGGCCGCGTCGATCAGCATCACCGCGCAGTCCACCGCCGCCAGCACCCGGTAGGTGTCCTCGGAGAAGTCCGCGTGACCGGGGGTGTCCAGCAGGTTCAGCACACAGCCGCGGTGCGCGAACTGCAGCACCGCGGAGGTGACGGAGATGCCACGGGCCTTCTCCATCTCCATCCAGTCCGAGGCCACCCCGCGCCGCCCCGACTTGCCGTGCACCGCGCCCGCCTCGGTGATCGCCTGCGCGTGCAGGGCGAGGGCCTCGGTCAGCGTGGACTTGCCCGCGTCCGGGTGGCTGATCACCGCGAACGTCCGCCGCCGGGCCGCCTCGCCGGCCGCCCACTCACCGCTCGAACTCATCGCACGACCTCCACCGCGGCGCCGGCCGTCGCCGAGGCATCCACGACCCGGGCCAGATGCCGGTGCAGGGAATGGGCGAACTCCTCCGCCTGCCCCAGCTGCCGGCGCAGATCCTCGCACCGCGCGTCCGCTTCGACCCAGTACTTGCGCAACCGTTCCACCAGTTCCTCGTGTGCTTGCTCGTCATTCTCCGGCAACGGCGCTCCGTCTGCGGGAAGCTGCTCCAACAGGTCCAACAGGGCCCGGACGTCCTCCAGGCAGAAGCCCAGCGGCCGTATGCGCCGCACCAGCGCCAGGCGGCGTACCTCGGCTTCGGTGAAGAGGCGGAAACCGCCGTCGCTGCGTTCGCTGGGGGTGACGACGCCGACGTCCTCGTAGTGGCGGATCGTCCGCAGGGACAAGCCCGTGCGCTCGGACACCTCGCCGATCTGCATCAGCCTTCCGGTCACGGCCCCACCGCCTCGCGTCGTGTGCCCGGCGTCCTTGCCGGACTACAAACCTACCCTGACGTTAGGGTAGATTGACAATCGTTGCTACGAGGGAGGCTCCCCGACAGGCCGCCGTCGTCGCCAGGCGGTGCCGCCCTCTTTCCCCCGAGGGGCGGCGCCGTCCCCCGACCGCCATGGGCGAGGGCCGACCGCGCCGTCGGCCGCCCGACCCCGCCTCAGGAGTCCGTAACGCCATCCGCATGGGTGTCCTCACATCCGGCGGCGACCGCCCCGGCCTCAACACCGTCATCCGGTCCGTCGTGCACCGCGCCGTCGCCGGCCACGGTGACGAGGTCATCGACTTCCGGGACGGCTGGAGGGGCCTGTTGGAGTGCGACCACCTCAAGCTCGACCTCGACGCGGTGAGCGGCGTCCTCGCTCGCGGCGGCACCATCCTCGGCTCGTCCCGGGTCCGCCCCGAGCATCT
>NZ_JAVFVX010000245.1:0-3585 GCF_033441795.1 Streptomyces sp. ADMS
GATGGTGTCCCGCCGAGTGGTGTAGCCGATCAAGGTGTGGTTGTGCGCGGGCGGATGCTCGGGGCGTGCAACCGATAGCGGTGCCTGCTCCCTGTTCAAGGGGCAGGCCACCGCGTAACTCTCCCTGGTGAACGGCCAGTTCAACCCTGGAGGTGCGCGATGGCCCTGTCTCAGTCTGACCTACTTCGCCTGCTGGAGTCACTACGCTCGGCGGACGGACTCGAGCTCGTCCGCGGCGTCGCCGAGCGCATGCTGCAGGAGCTGATCGAAGCCGAGGCCACCGCCCGGATCGGCGCCGGGTGGAACGAGCACACCGAGACCCGCACCGCCTTCCGCAACGGCAACCGGGACAAGACCATCACCACCGGGGCCGGTGATCTGGAGCTTGCGATCCCCAAACTGCGCGCCGGCACCTTCTACCCCAGCCTGCTGGAGCGCCGACGCCGGATCGACCAGGCCCTGTACGCCGTCATCATGGAGGCCTACGTCCACGGCGTGTCCACCCGCTCGGTCGATGACCTGGTCAAAGCCCTGGGCGCGGACACCGGGATATCCAAGAGTGAGGTCTCGCGGATCTGTGGGGCCCTGGACGTGGAACTGACCGCGTTTCGCACCCGTCCCCTGGACCACGTCCGCTTCCCCTACATCTACCTGGACGCCACCTACTGCAAGGCCCGGGTGAACCACCAGATCGTCTCCCGGGCCGTGGTGGTGGCCACCGGCATCACCGAGGACGGGGGCCGCGAGGTACTGGGGGTGATGGTGGGTGACAGCGAGACCGAACTGTTCTGGACCCAGTTCCTGCGTCACCTGCGCGAACGCGGCCTGACCGGCGTCCGCCTGGTGCTCGGCGACAACCACTCCGGTCTGGTCAACGCGATCCGCAAGGTCATGATCGGCGCCGCCTACCAGCGCTGCCGTGTGCACTGGACCCGTTAAGAATCAACTCAGCGTATTTATCGTCGAGATGGAGGTGAGCAGTGATTCGGCCGTGCGGTGTTTGAAAGGGGCCGGTGGAAGGTGGAACCGCTCCGCATCGAGGAGAGGGCGGACGTCGCGGAAGGCGTTGCCGATGGTGCTCCGGTTCACCTGGAACAGCTCGGCCAGTACTTCGCCGGTGCAGACGCGACGGTGGAACAGGATGGTTGCCAGGACACGTTCCGAATCAGTGATCTTCTGGGCGAACACGCCACCGCGGGTGCCCGGTTGACGTGGTCTGCCGCGCTGGGTGTGACGGCGCCCCTCGACGAGGGCGGCCTGGCGGGGTGCGAGGCGTTCGATGAGTTCCTGCAGGTCCGTGCGGCTCATCCCGGTCAAGGCCGGATCGCAGAGCTCTTCGGGCAGAGACGTACGGCTTCGGGCGGGAAGAGTCCCGGCGTTGAGAAACCCGATCAGTTGGTCCGGTTCGGTGAACAGCAGTGTTGTCGGTTCCACCTTGACCTTGTGGCCGTCCAGGAGGCGACGGGTCTCGGTGATCACCGGGCTGATGACCCGGTCGGTGACTTCCAGCATCTCCGCCAGGACGCGTTGGGGACAGACCTGACGCAGGTAGAGGAGGGTTAGCAGGATGCGGTCGCGGCCGGTGAAGAGGGGCTTGCCGTGGTCTGCGGCCGCCTTGCGACGCGGTCCGCCCCGCTGCTGGAAGCAACGCCGCTCGCGCTCCGCCTCCTGTGCGGGAGCCAGCCGAGCCGTCACATCGTCGAGCTCAGTTGCGCTCATCCCGGTCATGCGGGGGTCATCCAGCATGTCCAGGACTGTTCTGCGTTCCGGCACCGTTGCCGTCGGCCCGCTTCCCGGCGGTGGCGGCTCCACAATGGTCAGAGGCGCGGGGTGGAGCGTGTAGTTCCAGCTGCCGCGCGCCTTGTGGGGTTCCAAGGGCAGTGCTTTCATACGGGCTTTGCTGATGGCGACGCCGAGCGGGTAAGAGCGGGTGTCAAGCTCGGCCTGGACGCGCAGCCCGTTGCGGGTGGTGGTGGAGGCGATCGCGTTCACGATGACTTCGTGGCTGGTCAGAGGTCTTCCGCGCCAGTTCATGGTGATGTGGGAGAAGAGTCGGTGCTCGATCTTGTTCCACTTCGACGTGCCGGGCGGAAAGTGGCAGACCGTGATCGACAGACCCGTTTCGGCGGCGAGCGCGGCCAGTTCCGCTTTCCAGGCGCGGTAGCGGTAGCTGTTGGAGCCGCCCGCGTCCGCGGTGATCAGCAGCCGAGTTGCGGCCGGGTAGTCGAGCTGACCGCGGGCCTGCCACCAGCGACGGATCGTGGCCACCGCGAAGGCAGAGGTGTTGTGATCGACGCCGACGCTGACCCATCCGGTGTCAGCGGCCAAGTCGTAGACACCGTAGGGGATCGCAGTCTCGCCCTTGGGCCCGGTGAAGAAGCTGTGATCCTCGACCTGGACCGGCTCGCCCTTGGGCCGCCACTCGCGTCCAGCGTTCGGCAGCTGCCCGACCATCTCCTTCTTCTTGGCGTCGACGCTGATCACCGGCTCGCCTGCGGCCTGTAACTGCTTGACTTGATCGTTGATGTAGTGGAACTGCGCGTCCCGATCCGGGTGCTGGTCACCTTCCAGCGTCTTGGTGTTCGACTGCAGGCTGAAGCCGTTCTCCCGCAGAAGCCGGCCGACGGTCACCGGCGAGACACGGTGTCCTCGCCTTGTGAGCTCCGCCGCGAGACGCCGCAGTGATTTCGTCGTCCAACGCAGCGGCGACATCGGATCGCCGCGCTCGTCCGGCTCGACCAGGCTCAACAGGGCGGGCAACAGTCCCGGATCCACCTCGGTCGCGGTCTTGCGCCCACCGCCCGGCCTACGGATCCGACCTTCCTCCAGGAACTCGCCGCCCGCCTCCAACTCGAAGACACCCTTGCGTACCGTGCTCTCGCTCGCGCCGGCGATCCTGGCCACGGCCCGCACCCCGCCGTGGCCCAGCAATCTCGCCTCAGTCGCGAGCGCGAGTCGACGCTGCCGCTCGTTCAGGTGGGGAAGCAACACCTCGAACCGAACGGCGAGTTGAGCCAGCACCGTGTCCTTGATCGCCATACCAGATCAACGAGGCGGGACTCAGGAAGCAATACCTTGTTCGCGTACGGGTCCACTTCCTGCGCAACGTCTTCGCCGTCATCCCCAAGGACGCCGCCGAGATGGTCGCCGCCACCATCCGAACCATCTTCGCCCAGACCGGTGCCGCAGCCGTCCGCGCCCAGCTGGAGACCGTCGCCGACATGCTCGGCCAGCAGTTCCCCAAGGTCAAACAGATGCTCCTCGACGCCACGGACGACCTGACCGCCTTCGCCGACTTCCCCGAACGACACTGGAAGAAGATCCAGTCGACCAACCCCCTGGAGCGGATCAACAGGGAGATCAAGCGCCGGATCGACGTCGTCCAGGTCTTCCCCAACGACGACGCACTGCTGCGGCTGATCACCGCCGTGCTCTTCGAGATGCACGACGAATGGATCGCCTTCCCCCGCCGCTACCTCCCCGAAGGAAGCATGGACCAGCTCTACCCCACCGAGCGCCCCGAAAGCGCCCCCGCACTACCCAACACCACCAACACGACCGCCACTTGATCGGCTACACCACTCG
>NZ_JAVFVX010000246.1:0-3543 GCF_033441795.1 Streptomyces sp. ADMS
AGGTGACCGAGCAGGTGTGGCAGCCGATGCACTTGTCGAGGTTCATCACCATCGCGATCTGGGCCATCACTCGCATGTCAGTACTCCACTTGCTGGCTGCGGCGGCGGATGACGGTGACCTCGTCGCGCTGGTTGCCGGTCGGGCCGTAGTAGTTGAAGGCGTAGGTGAACTGGGCGTAGCCGCCCGCGAGATGGGTGGGCTTGAGCAGGAGCCTCGTGAGGGAGTTGTGGATGCCGCCGCGCTTGCCGCTGACCTCGGTCTTCGGGACGTTCACGTTGCGGTCCTGGGCGTGGTACATGTACACGGTTCCCTCGGGCATGCGGTGGGTGACCACGGCCCGGGCGGCGACGACGCCGTTGCGGTTGTACGCCTCGATCCACTCGTTGTCCTTGACGCCGATCTTCTCGGCGTCGGCGGTGGACATCCAGATCGTCGGGCCGCCGCGGGACAGGTCGAGCATGTACTTGTTGTCCTGGTAGTTCGAGTGGATGGACCACTTCGAGTGCGGGGTCAGATAGCGGACCGTGACCTCGGCCCGGCCGCTCTCGCCCAGGTGCTCGTCGCCGTAGTGCTTGGGCGTGTTCAACGGCGGCCGGTAGACGGGCAGTTGCTCGCCGAGTTCGGCGATCCAGTCGTGCTGGACGAAGAAGTGCTGGCGGCCGGTGAGGGTGTGCCAGGGCTTCTTGTGCTCGGTGTTGATGACGAACGGCGAGTAGCGGCGCCCGCCGGTCTCCGAGCCCGACCACTCGTACGACGTCATCACCGAACGGGGCTGGGTGCGCGTGTCGGCGAACGTGATCCGGTCGGCCTCGCGCTCGGAGGCGAGTTCGACCAGGCCCTCGCTGCCGGTCTGCCGCTCCAGCTCCCGGAAACCCTCCGTGGCCAGGCGGCCGTTGGTGGTGCCGGACAGGGCGAGGATCGCCTCGCACATGTCGGAGGCGGTGGCGAGGGAGGGCCGTCCGGCGGCGATGCCGTCCCTGACGGTGCCGTTGCGGTGCCGGAGGTCGTCGATCTCCTGGTTCGGGTGGACGGTGACGCCCTTCGTGGTGGTGCCCAGCGTGTCGAGCAGCGGGCCGACGGCACGCATCTTCTGCGCGATCGCGGCGTAGTCCCGTTCGATGACGACCAGCTTCGGCATGGTCCGCCCGGGAACCGGTTCGCACTCGCCGGCCTTCCAGTCCCGTACCACCCCGCCCGGCTGGGCGAGTTCGTCCGGGGTGTCGTGCAGCAGCGGCACCGCGAGGACGTCGGTGCGGGTGCCGAGGTGGTCGGCGGCCAGTTCGCTGAACCTGTCGGCCATCGTCAGGAACATGTCGTAGTCGGTGCGGGCCTGCCAGGGCGGGGCGATGGCCGGGGTGAAGGCGTGGACGAAGGGATGCATGTCGGTCGACGACAGGTCGTCCTTCTCGTACCAGGTGGCGGCCGGCAGGACGACGTCGGAGAGCAGGCTGGTGGAGGTCATGCGGAAGTCCATGGTGACGAGCAGGTCGAGCTTGCCCTCGGGCGCCTCCTCCCGCCACACCACCTCCTTCGGACGGCCCTCGGGCGGGGTCTCCTCGGAGCGGACCGCCGCGTCCGTGCCCAGCAGGTGGCGCAGGAAGTACTCGTTGCCCTTGCCGGAGGAGCCGAGCAGGTTGGCCCGCCACACGGTCAGCACCCGCGGGAAGTTGGCCGGGTCGTCCGGGTCCTCGACGGCGAACCGCAGCCGCCCGGACTTCAGCTCGTCCACGATGTGCTCGGCGACCGGCCGGCCCGCAGCGGCTGCCTCGTCGGTCAGGTCGAGGGGGTTGCGGTTGAAGCCGGGGTGACCGGGAGTCCAGCCCAGCCGCACGGCCTGCGCGAGTGTGTCCGCGAACGCCTTGCCCTTGAACCGGCCCTTCCCGAGCGGGGAAGCAAGCTCGTCGGGCCCGAACGCCTCGTAGCGCCACTGGTCGGAGTTCAGATACCAGTACGAGGTGCCCGCCATGTGCCGGGTGGGCCGCTGCCAGTCGAAGGCGAACGACAGGTGCTGCTGCCCGGTGACCGGGCGGACCTTCTCCTGGCCGACGTAGTGCGCCCAGCCGCCGCCGTTGACGCCCTGGCAGCCGGTCATCGTGATCAGCGCCAGGAAGGCGCGGTAGATGGTGTCGGAGTGGAACCAGTGGTTGGTGCCCGCACCCAGCGCAATCATCGAGCGGCCGTTGGTGCGCTCGGCGTTGCGGGCGAACTCCCGGCCGATGCGCGCCGCCTGCTCCGCCGGCACCGAGGTGATCGTCTCCTGCCACGCCGGGGTGTACGGCTCGGACGCGTCCTCGTACGAGGTGGGCCAGCTGCCCGGCAGCCCGGGACGTGCGACGCCGTACTGCGCCAGCATCAGGTCGAAGACCGTGGTGACGAGCCGCCCGCCGACCCGGCGCACCGGCACCCCGCGCACCATGACCGAGCCGCCCTCCGTGGCGCCCTCGTCGAAGCGGGGCAGCGCGACCTCGGCCGTCTCCTCGGCCCGCTCCAGCAGGCTCAGCTCGGGTACGACGCCACCCAGGTCCAGGTTCCAGCGGCCTCGCCCGGCTTCCCCCCACCGGAAGCCGAGCGAGCCGCCCGGGACCACGGGTTCGCCCGTGACCCCGTCCAGGAGAACCGTCTTGGACTCGGCGTGCTCCGTGTCGTGTCCGAGGTCGGCGGCGGTCAGGAACCCGTCCGGGACGAGACCGCGGTCGTGCTCGCGCAGGGTCACCAGGAACGGCGCGTCGGTGAACTTGCGCATGTAGTCCTGGAAGTAGGGCACTTCGCGGTCGACCAGGAACTCCCGCAGGATCACGTGCCCCATGGCCATCGCCAGCGCCCCGTCCGTGCCGGGGTGCGGGGCGACCCACTCGTCGGCGTGCTTGACGTTGTCGGCGTAGTCGGGGCTGACCGCGACGACCTTGGTGCCGTTGTAGCGGGTCTCGGTGAGGAAATGCGCGTCCGGCGTGCGGGTCACGGGGATGTTGGAGCCCCACATGATCAGGTAGCCCGCGTTCCACCAGTCCGCCGCCTCCGGTACGTCCGTCTGGTCACCGAAGACCTGCGGGGAGGCGATCGGCAGGTCGGCGTACCAGTCGTAGAACGACAGCAGGGTGCCGCCGATCAGCGAGTGGAACCGCGCCCCGGCCGCGAACGACGCCATCGACATCGCCGGGATGGGTGAGAAGCCCGCGACGCGGTCGGGGCCGTACGCCTTGACGGTGTGCACCTGGGCGGCCGCGATCAGCTCGCTGACCTCGTCCCAGTCGGCGCGCACCAGGCCGCCCTTGCCGCGGGCCCGCTTGTAGGCGCGGGCCTTCGCCGGGTCGCCGGTGATCTCGGCCCAGGCTGCCACCGGGTCGCCGAGCCGCTTGCGGGCCTCGCGCCACAGCTTCAGCAACTCGCCCCGTACATACGGGTAGCGGACCCGGCTGGGGGAGTAGGTGTACCAGGAGAACGACGCCCCGCGCGGGCAGCCGCGCGGCTCGTACTCGGGGCAGTCCGTGCCGATCGACGGGTAGTCGGTGGCCTGGTGCTCCCAGGTGATGATGCCGTCCTTG
>NZ_JAVFVX010000247.1:0-3527 GCF_033441795.1 Streptomyces sp. ADMS
ATCGGCAGGACGTAGTTCTCGCTGTACGCGTACACCATGGAGAACGTCATCTCGTGGTGGTGGTGCTTGCGGTGGACCGGGTCGTGCTGGACGTAGCCGAGCGAGTCGTGCATCCACCCCATGTTCCACTTCAGGCCGAAGCCCAGGCCCCCGAAGCCGCCGGGGCCCGTGTGGTGCGTGGCCCGGGTGACGCCGTCCCACGCCGTGGACTCCTCCGCGATCGTCACGACCCCCGGGACCCGCCGGTACACCGTCGCGTTCATCTCCTGGAGGAAGGCGACCGCGTCCAGGTTCTCCCGGCCGCCGTGCTCGTTGGGCGTCCACTGGCCCGGCTCACGCGAGTAGTCGAGGTACAGCATCGAGGCGACCGCGTCGACCCGCAGGCCGTCTATGTGGAACTCCTGGCACCAGTAAACGGCGTTCGCCACCAGGAAGTTGCGGACCTCACGCCTGCCGAAGTCGAACTCCAGGGTGCCCCAGTCGGGGTGGGCGGCGCGCAGCGGGTCCTCGTGCTCGTACAGGGGGCGGCCGTCGAACTCGGCCAACGCCCAGTCGTCGCGCGGGAAGTGGGCCGGCACCCAGTCCATCAGTACGCCGATGCCGGCGCGATGGAGGGCGTCCACCAGGTACTTGAAGTCGTCCGGAGTGCCCAGACGGGCCGTCGGCGCGTAGAAACCGGTGACCTGGTAGCCCCACGAGCCGCCGAAGGGGTGCTCTGCCACCGGCATCAGCTCCACGTGCGTGAAGCCCAGGTCCCGTACATAGGCGGGGAGTTGCTCTGCCAGTTGACGGTACGTCAGGCCTGGTCGCCAGGACGCCAGATGGACCTCGTAGATCGACAGGGGGCCCTCGTGCGCCGGGACCTCCGCCCGCCGCGCCAGCCACTCCCCGTCCTCCCACTCGTGGCGTGAACTGTGCACGATGGACGACGTGTTGGGCGGGACCTCGGTCCGGCGGGCCATCGGGTCCGCCCGCTGTGTCTTCGAGCCGTCCGCGCGCGTGATCTCGAACTTGTACAGCTCACCCTCGCCGACGCCCGGCACGAACAGCTCCCACACCCCGGTGGCGCCCAGTGACCGCATCGGATACGCCGTACCGTCCCAGAAGTTGAAGCCCCCGGTCACCCGCACTCCGCGCGCGTTCGGCGCCCAGACGGCGAAGCGGGTGCCGGTGACGCCCTGGTGGGTCATCGGTTCAGCGCCCAGCGCCTTCCACAGCTCCTCGTGCCGGCCCTCGCCGATGAGATGCAGGTCCAGGTCACCCAGTGCGGGCAGCAGCCGGTACGCGTCCTCGGTCTCCTGCACCTGCCCCTCGTACGCGATGACCAGCCGGTACTCCGGGACGCCTCGCAGCGGCAGCGCACCCGAGAAGAAGCCGTCCCCGTCGTCGTGCAGTTCGGCCCGCAGATCCCCGGACACGACGGTCACCGACAGGGCGTACGGCCTCAGCACCCGGAATGCGACCCCGCCCGGCAGCGGATGCGCGCCCAGGACGGAGTGCGGGTCGTGGTGTGCGCCGGCAAGCAGCCGTCCACGGTCGGCGGCGTCCATCGCGGGGGAGGGGAGAAGCGCGGTCTCCTCCGGAGCGCTCTCCACCGGAGCGGCCTCGACCGTCCGAGGGGCGGGCACCGTCGCCTCCGCTGCCGTTTCCGGTGCGGCGTCCCGTGTCGGTTCCGGGATCGTCTCCGGCTCCGGCTTCGTCTCAGGCTTCGTCTCCGGGTTCTTCGCCGCCTGCTTTGCCGCCTTCTTTCCGGGGTCCTTCTTCGCAGACGTCTTCTTCTTCGGGTTCTTCGAGCCGCTGGACGGGGGGCGCGGGGTCACGGGCGGGGGCCTCCGGAGGTGAGGTGGAGCGAGGGGCGGGGAAGCGGGGCGGGTGGCGTGGGTCAGTCGGGTGCGGCCAGGCGGTGCACCGCCGACATCGGTACCGGAAGCCAGTCCGGGCGGTGCCGTGCCTCGTACACCACCTCGTACACCGCCTTGTCCGTCTCGTACGCCCGCAGCAGTACGGGATCGGTCCGCGGGTCCCGGCCGCTGGTCTCCGCGTACCCGGCGCAGTACGCGGCCCGGCACGCCGCCGCCCAGCCGGGAAGGTGGGGGCGCACGGAGTGGGCCGCGTAGTCGAAGGAACGAAGCATGCCGGCGATGTCCCGTGCCGGCGGCTGCGGCAGCCGCCGTTCCGCGAGCGGTTTCGACGGCTCGCCCTCGAAGTCGATCAGCGACCATTCACCTGACGGCGACCGCAGACACTGCCCGAGGTGCAGATCGCCGTGGATGCGCTGGGCCGTCCAGGTCTGGCCCTCGGCGGCGAGGTCGGCCAGCGCCTCGTACGCCGAGCGCAGGCCGGGCGCGTACGGGTGGAGGGCAGGTACCGTCCGGGTCGCCGCGTCCAGGCGCTCGATCATGCCGTCGACCAGCGGGCGCAGTTGCGCGTGGCCCAGTGTCACGGTGGGCAGGGCGCGGGCGAGCGCCAGGTGCACCTCGGCGGTGGCCCGCCCGAGCGCCCGCGCCTCCGCGCTGAAGTCCTCACCCTTGGCCAGCTCGCGCAGCGCCAGCTCCCAGCCGTCGGCGGCACCGCGCACGAAGGGCTGGAGGACGCCGAGCACGTAGTTGTTCTCGGCGTTCAGATCCACATCGGGCCCCGTCGTCCCGGGGCCGGTCGCGCCGGGAGTGTCGGTGCGTATCCACGCCACCGGGGCCGGTACCCGGGGGCAGCCCTCGCGGGCCAGCGCCAGCGGCAGCTCAAGGTCGGGGTTGACGCCCGGTACGACCCTGCGGAGCAGCTTCAGGATGAACGTATCTCCATAGACGATGGACGAGTTGGACTGTTCCGAGGTCACCACCCGGGCCACCAGCCCCGCCCGTATTCGGCCCTCGATGTACTCGTCCCCCGCGTCCGCGCCCGCAGCCGCCGTGTCCGGATCGCGGTCGAACCGCAGGGTGCCGATCCGCGCCCGGGTCCGCATCGCCTCCAGGAGCACCTCGGCGGGCCGGGCGTCGTACAGGGCGTCGTACACCGTCCGTCCGGTCAGCGGGCCCTGGTCCACATGCCCGATCAGCGCGGGCGCCAGCCGGGGCGGCAGCGCCTCGCGCACGCCTATGAGGAGCTGGTAGCAGTCGCCGGGGCCCTCCAGCGCGGGCTGATGGGCCCGTACCAGGAGGTGGTGGAGGCCCAACTGTGCGGTGGCCGGCAGCAGTTCGGTGGCCGCCACCAGGGAGAAACCGGTGACCGGGCGTCCTTTGCCGGCGAACCAGCGTTGTCTCGGCAGCCATTCGCGCAGCAATGGATCAAGGGACACAAGGAGGTCGGGACTTGTCGTGGCGGAGCGGGTGATGGCTTCCGACATGGCGTCGCGTCCTTTCCCCAGGGGCAGGGGTGTGACTGATGCGTGCCCCGGGCGGGACGGGAGAAACCGGCCCGCCGGGGTTCTGCGCGTACGACCACGTACTACATGGCGTCCTGCGCGTCCTTGCGCAGCCGGAACCAGTAGAAGCCGTGGCCTGCGAGGGTGAGGAGGTAGGGGAGTTCGC
>NZ_JAVFVX010000248.1:0-3435 GCF_033441795.1 Streptomyces sp. ADMS
CAGTTCCGCGCCCCAGCCCCACTGGAAGACCGCGATGACGGAACCGAGTGCCGCCGGCACCGACAGGAGGAAGCCGAGGGCCGCCTTCAGCGGGACCAGGATCGAGCGGAAGACCAGGAGCGGGAGCAGGATCGCCAGCCCGACGACCACGATCAGGTACGGCTGTTCTGGTCGTCGGGGGCGGCGGGCGCCGACGCGGCACCGAAGCCGACGGCGGCCAGTACGGCCACCCAGAGGAGTGTGAAGGACCACCGTCGGCGGAAGGCCAGCCGGCCGAGTCTGTGGAGGAAGGTAGCCACGGTCAGGAGCTCCAAGGTCTGCGGTACGGGCAGAGGGAGTGGGGGACGAGAGAGGGAGGGAACGAGAGAGGAGGGAGGTCCTCTTCGCGGAAGGGGGTCAGATCTGCTGCCGGTGCGCCCCGCGCACCTGCTGCCCCTGCTGCTCTCCGCGGCCCTTGAACAGGCTGACGCCCGCGCCGAGCGAGACGATCCCCATGCCGACACCGGTCATGACGCCCTGCGTACCGTCGACGACGAACGGCGCGACGGCCGCGACGGCGAGGTTGAACAGGAAGAGGAACCAGAGGACAGGCTTGGAGGCGAGCAGGGACTTCATGGGGTTTCCTTCCGGGTGGGCTCCGAAAGAGCCAGGTGGGGGAGCTGTCTGCTTCCGAGATCAACGATCCCGGGAACGCCTCCCCGCCACGAGGGAGTGCTCTCCCGAACCCGTGGTGTAGCCCGCTACACCTCCCGCTCTCCCCGGCACCTCACAACTGCCCGCGCCACCAGCGCTCGTCGGGGTGGTCCACCTGGAGGGTCTTGACCCGGCTCAGCATGGTGCGGTCCAACGACCGTACGAGCGTGTGCAGTTCGCGGGGTTTCTTCCTGGGCGGGGTGTGGGTCACCGCTTCGGGGTGATCGCGGAAGTACCCCGGGTGGCATCCGCAACGGAACAACGGGGTTCAGACCCCGCCGAGCAGCGCGGCGAGGCCGCTTTCGACCAGCGGGCCCAGGTCCTCCATGCCCGGCGCGACAACGCCGTACGAGCGATGCAGGAAACGCTGGAGCTGCGCCGTACGGAATCGGACCACGGCCAGCCCGTACGGCGAGTGGAGTTCCACGACCGTGCGCGTCGGTCCGCAGGGCCACAGATGGACCTCGCCGATCCCGGCCGGGTGCTCCAGTCCCTCGTCCAGGAGCGACCGGGAGAAGGTCCAGGTCACCGTCTCCCCGTCGACCGAGACGTCGACGGGGAAGTCGATGTGGACGGCGAGCGGGTCGGAGGCCTCGTAGCGCAGGGTGACGGCGAGCGGAAGCTCCTGGTAACCGGGGGTGATCAGGCGGGCGCGTGCGGACTGCTCCAGGGTTCTGTGCATGATCGACTTTCCGTTCCGGTGAGGCGTTGGGCCAGTTGCGGTGTTGCGGTGCCAGTTGTGCCGAGCTGCCTTTCTCGACCTGACGGAGGGCCCGTTCATTACGCCGCAACGGGAGTTACCCCATGTGACGTGCGTCACCTTCTGTAATTAGTTGAGTTTTTTGTCATCTAGCCTTACAAACTCATCCCCACTGCCTCATCCGCAGGTAACTGGAGCGTTCCTGCCAATGATTGACGACACCGACACCGCCACCGCCGCGTACGCCCGCATCTACGAGGAACAGCAGCCGCGCCTCGTCGCATATGCGCGTTCGCTCACCAAGAGCAGCTGGGCCGCGGAAGACCTGGTCGCCGAGGCGCACTTCCGTGTGTGGCGACGCCTTTCGGCGGGGCACGAGATCGACAACGTGCCCGCGTACCTGATGACGACGGTCCGGCATCTGGCGGCCACCGTGGGCAGCAGTTCGGCGCGCGAGACCCCGCAGGACCCGCAGGACCGGCCGGAAAGGGTCGTGGCGCAGGGCCGCCATGTGGACGACCCCGCCGAACAGGTCTCCTCGGTCGACCTGTTGGTACGGGTACTGGGCCAACTCCCCGACCGCTGGGTCAAGGCGCTGTGGCTCGCGGAGGCGGAGGGCCAGCCGCTGGCGGCGATCGGTCCCCAGATCGGCACCGGTATCAAGGAGGGCGCCACCGCCGTACTCCTCCACCGCGCCCGCGAGGGCATGCGCCAGGCCTTCCTGCGCGAGCAGCCCGGTGTCCCGAACAGCACGGCGTGCGAGCCGTACTGGGTCCGCATGCCCGCGTACGTACGCGGTACCGCGACCCGTCGCCAGTCCGACCAGCTCCTCGCCCACGCGGACACCTGCGACGACTGCCGCCACCGACTCGCTTTGCTGATGCGCACGAACGACCGCCTGCCCGCGCTCGTCGGCCCGGCGCTGCTGGTGCTCCTGGTGGGCGGCACGGGGAAGTACCTGCTGTCGTTCGCGGCGGGGTCCGCCGGCGCGTCGACCGCGGTGACCGCTGTGGCTGGTCACGGGGGTGGCGTGCTGCACGCGGTCCATGCGGTACGTCATGCCGTGGCCGGTGGCTCGAAGATGCCCAAGGCGTTCGCGGTGAGCGCGGGGGCGGCTGCGGCGGCGGTCGCGGTCACCATCGCGCTCACCTCTCCACAGGTCGAACTGCGGGAACGGTCCCGGATCCCGCTGGCCGACGCGCCGTTGGCACCGGCGCCGGTGGCGGAAGTGCCGACGTCGGCGACCGTGCCGCTGAAGGGGACTCCGGTGACCGTGCCGCAGAAGGTGCGGATTTCGGTGGGCGGGGCTGAGGTTGAGGGCGGGCGTGGGAGCGGGGGTGGGGGTGGGGGTGAGCGCCGCGGGTGGTCGGTGGTCACGGTGACTCCAGGGAGCGGTGGGAGTGGTGGGGCGGCTGGTGCGCCGAGTACGCCCGGTGCCTCCGGTGCGCCGGTTGAGTCTGGTTCTTCGGTGCCCGAGCCTCCGGTTGAGGAACCGGTACCGCCGGTGGGTGAGCAGCCTCAGGTGCCTGATGCACCTGAGGATCCGCCGGCTCCGGAGGTTCCGTCGGCTCCACCGGCGTCTGAGACTCCGGATGATCCGGCGTACGTGCCTCCGGAGGTCCCTGTGGTGGGACCCCCGGTGGAGGAGCCCCCTGTGGTGGAACCCCCGGTGGAGGAGCCCCCTGTGGAGGAGGTCCCCGTGGTGGAACCCCCGGTGGAGGAGGCGCCAGAACCGCCGGTCTCCGAGACTCCCGTGACTCCGGAGGTTCCTGTCCCGGACCCCGCTCCCACTCCCGATCCGGAGCCCGCCCCGGAACCGGCTCCGGACCCGGTCACTCCAACTCCCGTTGATCCCGTCCCTGTTGAGGAGGCCCCGGTTCCCGGCCCCGGACACTGCTGACCTGACGATCGAGCTGCTCGATCGAGCCGCTTTCGGTGGAATTCTGCCTCGCCGAGCAACCTGGACACCGCGTTCACAGATCCGGCTTGGGCGCGTTGGGGTGCGTCCGTTGCGACGCGAACGGCAAGCAGGTCGGCTGCGA
>NZ_JAVFVX010000249.1:0-3433 GCF_033441795.1 Streptomyces sp. ADMS
TGGCCCTGCGCGCCACGGCCTCCGCCTTCGACGCCCAGCGCGGCAAGCTGCCGGTGCCCGGAGACCCTCACCGCTCACCCGATGCCGTCGCCGTCGCACGCCAGATCTCCGAACTCGGAAAGCTGATCACCGACTTGGGCGACGAGGCCCTCTTCCGCGCCGCCGACCAGGACCAGGCGCCCCACACCGCTCGGGTGATCACCAGCTTCGCCGCCGCCGTCGAGCCCGCAGGCGAAGCGGCTTCCGCCCTGGGAGCCGTCGCCCACCAGCTCGCTTTCCTGAACCAGACCGAGCCTCTGCGCGACCAGCCCGACGCCAGGGACGCCAGGGAGGCAGCCGCACGGGTGATGGAGGACGCACTCGCCACCGCCGACGCGGCCCTTCACGACGGGGCCAACTCCCTGCACTCCGCATCGACAACGGTCTCTCCCCCGCCCGTTCGGCTCCAGGCTGCCCGCAGCCGGTCCACGACCACCGCGCCCACGCTGGGGTCGCCGCCTCCCGGCATCACCACGGCGGTGGCGTCCTCCTCAGACCGACTCGCACGGGGCCGGTGACATGGAGACCACCACCGCCCGAGGGCCGTTGATCGGCTCGCTCTGCTCGGGGTACGGCGGTCTGGACCTCGGGGTCCAGGCCGCCCTCGGCGGCACCCTGGCCTGGCACGCCGAGATCAACCCCGACGCCGCGCGCATCCTGGCCCGGCACTGGCCCGGCGTGCCCAATCTGCAGGACATCACCGCCGTCAACTGGGCCGACGTGCCTCGGGTGTGTGTCCTGACGGCCGGTTTCCCTTGTCAAAGACGTCTCCGTCGCCGGCCGCCGGGCCGGACTCAACCCCCACACCCGCTCGGGGCTGTGGCTGCACGTCGCCCGTGCGGTCGAAGCCCTCCGCCCCTGCTTGGTCGTGATCGAGAATGTCCGCGGACTCCTCACCTCGCCCGCCGGTTCCCCTGGCGACGTGGAATTCTGCCCGTGGTGTCTGGGAGACGACCCAACCCAGCCTCCTGTGCGGGCACTTGGTGCCGTACTCGGCTCCCTGGCCGATCTCCGGTACGACGCGAGGTGGCTCGTGCTTCGTGCCTCCGCCGTCGGAGCCCCGCATCGTCGCGAGCGGACCTTCCTCGTCGCCTGGCCCGCCGAGCACCCTGTTCAAGACGCCGACGAGCAACATCGGCAAGAACGGCGGCTCCCAGCACCCGTCGAAGAGGAAGAGTGGCGGCCACGGCCCGAACCTGGCCGACGAGGTGGAGTGGCTGCTGCCCACGCCGAAGGCGTCGGACGGGATCAAGGGCTCGCCGAACCAGCGGCACGGCAACGGGGACATGACGCTGCCGAGCGCGGCAGCATCGCTGCTGCCCACCCCGAGGGCGAGCGACACCGGCACTCCTGGCCGTCGTCCGGGCAAGGGCTGGCGCCCGCCCCTGTCGGCGGTGGCGCTGCCGTTGTGGGCGGAGACGCCCCCGGAGGCCGTGGAACCGGCGGGCGATGGGGAGCGTACGCCTCCGCCATCGCCCGATGGGAGAACCTCACCCGCCCCGCCCCGGCGCCCACCGACGCTGCCGGACGCCTGCGCGCCGACTTCGTGGAGTGGATGCAGGGCCTGGCCCCTGGCTGGGTGACCGCCACTCCGGGACTCGGCCGACCGGCTCAGCTCACCGCGCTCGGCAACGGCGTGGTCCCCCAACAGGCCGCCCGCGCCGTGCAGTTGCTGGCACCGCCCTTCCCCCGCTGCCCCCGCTGCACCGCGCCGTAGCGCTGCATTACCGCCTTTCCCCGGCCGGACCAAATCGCGGAACCTCCGCATCCTCTTGCTCATGCCGACCTGCGAACGGAGCACCGCCATGACCTCCAGAAGAGCGCGCCGCACTTCGCCCCCGCCCTGCTCGCTCACTCCCTTGGATCCGCCATGTCCGACCCCAGCAAGGCCACCCCCGAGCCCGAGCCGTTCCGCGTTCCCGACGGCGATCTCGACGATCTCGCGAGCACCCTCGCCAAGACCATGTCGGAGGTACGCCAGCACGGTGTCATCCTCGACCGCCTCGGCTCCGAGCCCGTCTCCACCCCTCAGCCCACCGACGACACCCCCACCGCGGACACGGCCGACGCCGACAAGGCCGACGTCCCGGCCTCGGTGTTCATCCTCGCCTTGGGCGGCGAGGCGTACGCCGTCGAACTGGCCGCGCTCAGCGACTGGGTGAACTACCTGTTCCTGCCCGTCTACGGACGGGAGATCAGCACCACCCGGCCGTGGTGCGACCAGTGGCACGAGCATCCCGAGGCTGTGGCCCGGCTGCACGCGCTCTGGCTCGCGTGGCAGCAGCTCACTGACGCCGAGGCCGGCCTGTCCGGTCCCTCGACGTGGCACCGCGACCACCTTGACCAGGCGATGGTTCATCTCCGTGCCCCCGACGGCCCCTTCGCCGCATGCACGACGAGCCCGACCCGGCCCAACCACCGCGTGCTGGCCACCCCGGCGCCCGAGCTGGCGGGAGCCACCCGGTGACCGCCGAACTCGACTTCCGCCTTGACGATTTCGAGCCCGCCGACGCCGTCTCCGAACTCGCCGAGAGCAGCCTCTGGGCCGGAGACCTGACCGTGCTGGCCGAGCACCACACCACCCCGGAGGGGTCGCACAGCTACCTCGTCGCCCACGACGGGTCGGTGACCTGGGGTGTGCCCGGCGAGCCACAGCTCGTTGCCATCGAGATCACGCGGGATCTGCGCGAGCGCACGTTCACCTTCGAGACCGCGAGCCACGCCGGTCTGGCCTTCGCCCAGAACTGGTTGATCGAGCGTGGCTGCCCGCCCGAGCGGATCGCCCAGGCCGTCGGGGACTTCATGAGGCCCGCCGACGATCTCACGCTCTGGATCGAGCAGCAGATCCGGGAGTCAGGCTCTCGATACAAGGTCCTCGACAGCTGGACCTCGGACTTCGCCCCGTGCGAGACGTGGACGTTGGCCCGTGACTCCTGCGCCGCTCAGGCACCGATTCGTGTCTTCCTCGAAGAGGGGAACCACGACGCCCACACGTACACGGTGCGCGAGGGCGCCTTCGCCGATGAGGCCGCCGCCCGGCACTGGCTGGAAGACCGCAGCAGTCCGCTGCCGCAGCCTCCGGACTACCGCGGTGAGGCCGCCGCCCGGCTGACCCGCGCCGCGCTCACCCGGTCAGCGGGTGCCTCCGCGATCCCGAAAGCCGGCCTCGACACGGGCAACGCGCCGTCGGCAGGAACGGCCCAGCGCCCGAGCCCTGGGAGGTCGATGTGAGCCGCGCCCGCTTCGCCTTCGCCGCCCACCCGGATGCCATCGCGGACCTGCGCGAACTCCCCGACGACATCCGCGACCTGGCGCTGCTGGAACTGCAGAACCTGGTCCACGGCAGCGACGACTGCCTGCCGCTGACCGGCCGCCTCGCGGGCTTCCACAAGGT
>NZ_JAVFVX010000024.1:0-26381 GCF_033441795.1 Streptomyces sp. ADMS
TGTCCGGCAGGGAGACGTCCTTGATCTCGACCCGGTCGATCTGCACGCCCCAGCCCATGGCCGGGCTGTCGATCATCAGCTCCAGCCCCTGGTTGAGCTTCTCCCGGTTGGAGAGGAGGTCGTCCAGGTCGCTCTTGCCGATGATCGAGCGCAGTGAGGTCTGCGCCATCTGGGAGACCGCGAACCGGTAGTCCTCGACCTGGACGAGCGCGTTCGCCGCGTCGACCACCTTGAAGTAGACGACCGCGTCCACGCGCACGGTCACGTTGTCCCGTGTGATGCCCTCCTGGGCCGGCACCGGCAGCGTGACGATCTGCATGTTGACCTTGTGCAGCCGGTCCACGAGCGGGATCACCAGCGTGAAACCCGGCTGCCGTACGGCTTCGGTGAGGCGGCCGAGCCGGAAGACGACCCCGCGTTCGTACTGCTTGACGACCCGTGCCGCCGCCCCGACGTAGACGACCCCGGCGGTTCCGGCGGCTATGCCCGCGGTCAGTAGTTCCTCAAGCATGACGACGACCTTTCGCAGCCGTCCCGGTGCGTGCCGATCGGCACCCTTAACAAACGATATGCCCGGCCCGGGGCTCGGGGCGAGCCTCGGACCGGGCAACCTCGCACGACGGGGCCGCGGAGGCTACGGCGTCGTCATCATCCTGACCGGTTCCGTCCCGGCCGAGCTGTGCCGCTCCGCCCAGCTCTCCAGGGCCGTGCCGCAGGCGTGGTCCAGGTGGTGCAGGCCCGACACGTTCAGCTCGATCGGCCGGTCCTTGGGCAGCGCCTCCAGGCTGTCGAGTATCTTCGGCAGCCGCAGAAAGGTCGCGTTGCCCGACAGGTACACCTGGATGGGCCCGGCGCCCTTGTCTATGACCTCCATCTTGAGATGCGAGGCCTGCCAGGCGGTCTTGGCCACCGACAGGGCGAGACCGATCAGCACGCCCTCGAACATGTTCACGGACACGATCGCAACGGCCGTGACCACCAGGATGAGCGCCTCACCCCGGTGCTCGCGCCAGAGCGAGACGACCTCGCGCAGCGGGATCAGCTTCCAGCCCGCGTGGACGAGGATGCCGGCCAGCGCGGGCAGCGGGATGAGCGCCAGCGCGCCGGGCAGCAGCGCCGCGAACAGCAGCAGCCATACGCCGTGCAGCACCCGGGACGTCTTCGTCCGCGCGCCCGCACGGACGTTCGCCGAGCTGCGCACGATCACCGCGGTCATCGGCAGCGCGCCCAGCACCCCGCACACGGCGTTTCCGGCGCCCTGCGCCATCAGTTCCTTGTCGTACCGGGTGCGCGGGCCGTCGTGCAGCCGGTCCACCGCGGCGGCGCTGAACAGGCTTTCGGCGGACGCGATCAGCGTGAACGCCACGACCGTGCCGATCACGCTCAGGCTCGCCAGTTCGCCGAAGGCGCCGAGCCCCGGCAGCTGGACGGCGTCCAGCAGTCCCTTCACCTCGACGGTCGCCACCGGCAGGCTGAAGACAAGGGTGGCGACGGTCGCCAGGACCACCGCGGCGAGCGCGCCCGGAACCGCCCGCACCTTCCTGGGCAGCCGCTGCCACAGCAGGATCACGGCTATCGTCCCCGCGCCGACCGCCAGCGAGGCCAGCGCGCTGGTGCTCCCCGCGGCCTTCACGGCGGCCTCGGGCAGCCCGGCGATCTTGTCGAGGCCGGCGGCCGGCGCCTTCAGCCCGGCCGCCGCGTACAGCTGTCCGGCGATGATCACGAGGCCGATTCCAGCCAGCATGCCCTCGACGACGGACACCGAAATGGCCCGGAACCAGCGGCCCAGTTTCAGGGCGCCCATCGCGAGTTGGAGCAGCCCGGCGGCGAGCACGATCACCCCGAGCATGGGCAGCCCGTGTTCCCGTACGGCCTCGAAGACCAGCACGGTGAGGCCGGCGGCGGGCCCGGACACCTGAAGGCTGCTGCCCGGCAGGAGGCCGGCGACGATGCCGCCCACGATGCCGGTGATCAGGCCGAGTTCGGCCGGCACACCGGAGGCGACGGCCACGCCCACGCACAGGGGCAGGGCGACCAGGAACACGACGAGTGAGGCGGCGAAGTCCTGCCGCAGGTGAGGGGCCTTGGCGAGCGCGTTCATGGCGGCCCTCACAGCGCTTCGAACGCGTCGGTCGTGGCACGGTGCTCGCGCACGGACCCGGTGTGGACCTCGTAGTACCAGCCACGCAAACGCAGTCGGCCCTTCGCCAGACGCTGTTCCACGCACGGGTAGGAGCGCAGCCGCAGCAACTGTGTGAGGACGTGGTTCTGGACGGCCGAGGCGACCGTCGGGTCGTCGGTGTCGGACGCCGTCGTGGCCCCGGGTTCGCCGGCGGCGTGCGCGAGCCAGTCGCGTACGGCGGGTACGGCGGTGAGGTCGTCGCCGCGTACCAGGGCGCCGACGGCACCGCAGTGCGAGTGGCCGCAGACCACGACGTCGCTGACGCCGAGGACCTCTACGGCGTACTCGATGGTGGCCGCCTCGCCGGTGGGGCGGGCAGAGGCGTATGGGGGGACGATGTTGCCCGCGGTGCGCAGTTCGAAGAGCTCACCCGGCCTGGCGCCTGTGATCAGGGCCGGGACGACCCTGGAGTCGGAGCAGGTGATGAACAGGACCTGGGGGGACTGGCCTTCGGCGAGCTTGGCGAACTCCTCAGGGCGCTGACCGAAGGTGCGGGCGTTGTCGATGAGGGGCTGCATGTGGTGACTCCTCCTGGCGCGCCTCGATGGCGCGTCGGACGTACATGACAGTCGGACGTGCATGACAGAGCGTGGGGGGACGTCTCTGCTGTCAGCAGCGGAACACCTGGAGTGCCGCCGGGGTGTGCGCGGTCAGCGATCTGGGCGCCTGATGGCGTGACGTGACGCGCGTGTGTGGTTCGTGCGGGGCCGCCGGGTCCACCGCGAGGTGGGGGCGCTCGGGCACCTCGGGACCCGAATCGACGATTCGATGCCGGTCGCGGATGCGCAGGGGCAGGCTCGGGTTGTGGGGACGACCTTCGTTACCGCAGGTGATGTACACGTCGCGCAGGGCTTCCACCCTGGGGTTGTTTCGAGGCTCGGCCTTGGCCTCGGCTTGACGGACTGTATGCGCGGTTGCGAAGGATGCCGTGGGAGCGAAGAACTGGAGGGTCAGCAGGACTGCGGCGAGGAGCGAGATCACGGTCCGGGCTGTAGTACCTCGGAACATGTGCCCCCCTCCAGGCGTTTGATGCCCGATCACGAACAGTCGCGGTCTCTTGCGTACGTCAACGGTTGGTCAACTACGGGTCAAGAAATACGTTAACCCCGCGAAGTTGTTTGCAGGGTTAACCTAGCGCTTCAGGCTGAAGAGAGCCTGAAAGCGTGGGTGGGATGACGCGAACTGCCCCTTGACCTGCAGCAGGCCGTATGGTCTGCGGGCGGTCGGCCGTGGCGTGGGTTACGAGGGCTCTACGAGGCCCTTGGCGTCGCGGGCCAGCGCGGTCAGGCGGGAGATCGCGCGGAAGTACTTCTTGCGGTAGCCGCCGTTCAGCATCTCCTCGCTGAACAGCTGGTCGAAGGGCAGGCCCGAGGCGAGCACCGGTACCTCGCGGTCGTACAGCCGGTCGGCGAGCACGACGAGCCGCAGCGCCGTCGACTGGTCGGGAACCGGCTGTACGTCGGTGAGGCATACGGCTTCCAGGCCGTCCGTGAGGGCGCCGTACCGACTGGGGTGCACACGTGCGAGGTGGTCGAGGAGCCGCGGGAAGTCGTCGAGCGACGCGCCCTCGGCGGCGTACGCCGCCTTGGTCACCTGCTCCTCGGAGTACGGCGCCGGAGCCTGGGGAAGCCCCCGGTGGCGGTAGTCCTCGCCGTCGATGCGCAGCGCGCGGAAGTGGGCGGACAGGCCCTGGATCTCGCGCAGGAAGTCGGCCGACGCGAACCGGCCCTCACCGAGCTTGCCCGGCAGGGTGTTCGAGGTGGCGGCGAGCGCGACGCCCGCGTCGACGAGCTTGCCGAGCAGGGTGGAGACGAGGACGGTGTCACCCGGGTCGTCCAGTTCGAACTCGTCGATGCAGAGGAGCCGGTGTCCGGACAGGGTCTGGACGGTCTTCTGGAAGCCCAGCGCGCCGACCAGGTTCGTCAGCTCCACGAAGGTGCCGAAGGCCTTGAGCGCGGGCTCGGCCGGGGTGGCGTGCCAGAGGGAGGCGAGGAGGTGGGTCTTGCCGACGCCGTAACCGCCGTCGAGGTAGACGCCACGGGGGCCGGCCGGCACCTTCGACGGCTTGACCTTCCCGAAGCCGAAGAACCCCCGCTTGCCGCCCCCCACGGCGTGCGCGCCGCCGAGCCCGCCAGCGAAGCCCTCCAGCACGCGCACGGCCTCGGTCTGGCTGGCCTGGTTCGGGTCAGGGATGTACGTACCGAAGCGCACCGAGTCGAACCGGGGCGGCGGCACCATCTCGGAGACCAGCCGGTCCGCGGGGACACGCGGCTCACGGACGCACAGGGACAGCGGGGTCGCGTCGGCTATCGGGCCGAATCCGGGAGCGGCGGGGATGGTAGGCACGGTTCACCATGCTAATCGTCATGCCAGACTGCCTGGCATGCGACGCCTGTTCCCTGTGACCGAAGAGACAGTGACCGAGGCCTCGGGAGGGGTGCTGGACGCCGGTGGTGCCGGTGGTTCTCCCGGAGGTGCCGGGGCGGCCGGCGGAGAGTGGAGCCTCGGTGAGCTGGCCGCCGCCTATGCCTACCCCGAGCAGGCGATCGGGCGGCGGGAGGCCTGGCTGCGCGCCAACATGGTGTCCACGCTCGACGGCGCCGCCCAGCACGACGGCCGTTCCCGGCCCATCTCCTCAGCCACCGACATGCGCATCTTCGGCACCCTCAGGGCGCTGGCGGACGTGGTGCTCGTCGGTGCGGAAACGGTACGCCAGGAGGGGTACCGCCCGGTGCGCGCGCGCGAGGAGTTCGCCGCGGCCCGGGAGGCGGCCGGCCAGGCGCAGGCGGCGGCGGTCGCGATCGTCAGCGCGAGCCTGGAGTTGGACTACTCGCTCCCGCTGTTCACCTCGCCCCTGGTGCCCACGCTGATCCTCACGGGTGCGGCGGCCGCCCCCGACCGGGTCGCGGCCGCGGAGAAGGCGGGCGCCCAGGTGGTCGTCGCCGGTGACGGCACGGGCGTGGACCCGGCGCGTGCCGTACGGACTCTCGCGGGTTTCGGTCACACCCGGCTGCTGGCCGAGGGCGGGCCGAGGCTGCTGGGGCAGTTGGTGGCGGCCGGTGTGCTCGACGAACTGTGTCTGACGATCTCCCCGATGCTCACCGTGGGGGACGCCCAGCGGATCTCGGGCGGACCCCGGGTGTCGGTTCCCCGCCGCTTCGAACTGGTGTCCTTGCTGGAGGAGGACGGCTTCCTGTTCAGTCGGTACTGCCGCCCATGACATGCGGGGTGCGGCCCGGACCCCGCCGTCCCGACACGATGTGGAATCTGTCGTTCCGTTTGTCTTTCGCTGGGCACACTAAATCTCGCAGCCCCCGTGCGATCACGGGGCAGGATGGTTTCAGCAGGGGCCTACGGACGGCCCACGGAGGAGAAGGGCGCCTGTCGTGTTCACAAGCGTACTGATGATCGAGAAGGCCCTGACGTCCGCCGACGTGGAGTTCGTCACCACCTTGCACGGCGAGGAGGACGTCGCCTTCCACGTACTGCTCCAGCCCCGTGGCGATCAGGCCGACCGGCTGTTGCGGGCCATCGACGACATCGCGCTGGGCGAGCTCGACGAGGCGGCGCGCGAACGGGAGACCCCGGAGGGCGAGGACGCCGCCGCGCTGGGCGAGCAGGCGCTGGAGGTGTCGCTGGCGGCGTTGCGGAGGGCCGGGCATGAGGCGGAGGGGCGGACTGTCGAGGACCATCCGCTCGATGCGCTGAGGGGGCTGGTGGACGAGATCGAGGCGGACGAGGTCATCGTGCTGACCGATCCCCACTACGTGGAGGAGTTCTTCCACCGGGACTGGGCTTCCCGGGCTCGGCACAAGGTCGGGGTGCCGGTGTTGAAGCTGTTCTCGCACAGTAAGGCGTAGTTCTTCGGCCGCGGGCCCGGTGGGGACCGGTCGCGCCCGTGCGGCGGAGCCGCACATCGATATCGATACAGCACGTCGCCCCTGGGCGGGTGTCCGCAGCGTTCCTTGTCAGGTGCCGTCAGTCTGGCCAATAGGCTGGGGGCACATCTTCGTACCGCACCTGGGGAGAAAAGCACATGGCACCCGGCCTTCCTATCGCCATGGACCGACCGCACTTCATCGGCATTGGTGGCGCCGGGATGTCGGGGATCGCCAAGATCCTGGCGCAGCGCGGGGCCGTGGTGGCCGGCAGTGATGCCAGGGAGTCCGAGACCGCTGCCGCGCTGCGGGCGCTGGGGGCGACCGTGCACATCGGGCACGCTGCCGGGCATCTCGCCGACGACGCCACCTGTGTCGTGGTCTCCTCCGCGATCCGCGCGGACAACCCGGAGCTGGCACGGGCGGCGGAGCTGGGGATTCCGGTGGTCCACCGTTCGGACGCGCTCGCCCGGCTGATGGACGGCCTGCGGCCGATCGCGGTCGCGGGCACGCACGGCAAGACCACCACGACGTCGATGCTGGCGGTGTCGCTGAGCGAGCTGGGGCTGAACCCCTCGTACGCGATCGGCGGCGACCTCGACGCGCCCGGCTCGAACGCCCTGCACGGCGACGGTGACATCTTCGTGGCCGAGGCGGACGAATCGGACCGCAGCTTCCACAAGTACGCGCCCGAGGTCGCGATCGTCCTCAACGTCGAACTCGACCACCACGCCAACTACGCCTCCATGGACGAGATCTACGAGTCCTTCGAGACGTTCGCGGGCCGGATCGTCCCCGGCGGCACGCTCGTGATCTCCGCGGACCAGGCCGGCGCCCGCGAGCTGACGCGGCGCCTGCCGGACTCCGTGCGGGTGGTGACGTACGGGGAGTCGGCGGACGCGGACGTGCGCGTGCTGGCCGTCGTTCCGCAGGGGCTGAAGAGCGAGGTGACCGTCGAACGGGACGGGGCTCCGCTCACCTTCACGGTGTCGGTTCCCGGCCGGCACTACGCGCACAACGCGGTGGCCGCGCTGGCGGCGGGCGTCGCGCTGGGCGTGCCGGCCGGTGAGCTGGCCCCCGCCCTGGCGGCGTACACCGGCGTGAAGCGGCGGCTCCAGCTGAAGGGCGAGGCGGCGGGCGTCCAGGTCGTCGACTCCTACGCGCACCATCCGACCGAGATGACGGCGGACCTGGAGGCGATGCGGGCGGCGGTCGGCGACGCGCGCATCCTGGTGGTCTTCCAGCCGCACCTCTTCTCCCGTACCCAGGAGCTGGGCAGGGAGATGGGCGAGTCGCTGGCGCTCGCGGACGCGTCGGTGGTCCTCGACATCTACCCGGCCCGCGAGGACCCGGTCCCCGGCGTGACCAGCGCGCTGATCATCGACGCCGCGCGGGCCGCGGGCGCCGACGTCACGGCCGTGTCCGACAAGGCGGAGGTGCCCGAGACCGTCGCGGGAATGGCGAAGCCCGGCGATCTCGTTCTCACCATGGGCGCGGGTGATGTGACGGACCTGGGCCCGCTGATCCTGGACCGCCTGGCACGGTGACGTTCGCGGTCCGCAGTGACTCTCGCGGTGACTTTCGCAGTAAGGGGCTGAGCTTCATGTCGTACGACGTCGAAAAGCCGGACGAGGAGTGGCGCGCGGAGCTGACGCCGGCCGAGTACGCGGTCCTGCGCCAGGCCGGCACGGAGCCCGCCTTCGTGGGTGAGTACACGGGCACCAAGACGAAGGGCGTCTACTCCTGCCGTGCCTGCGGCGCCGAACTCTTCACCTCGGACACGAAGTTCGAGTCGCACTGCGGCTGGCCGTCCTTCTTCGACCCGAAGGACACCGACGCGGTGGAGCTGCTGTCTGACCGGACCCACGGCATGGTGCGGACCGAGGTGCGGTGTGCTCGGTGCGGGTCGCATCTTGGGCACGTGTTCGAGGGGGAGGGGTATCCGACCCCGACCGATCAGCGGTACTGCATCAACAGCATCTCGTTGCGGCTGACGCCCGACGAGGGCTGAGGGTCGAAGAGCGCTCACTGCTGCTGGGGCCCCGTACGGCAGGGCCCCAGCAGCAGTTCGGACGGCTTCCGTCGCGACGTGCAGACGTCCTTCAGCCTGTCGGCGGCTGCGTCGATCCTGCTGGAGTCAGGGTTCGTGTCGCCGTTCAGGATCGACTTGTCGTAGTCGTCGATCGCCTTGTCCAGGTCGTCCACCGCCTTGTCGACCTCGCTGTCGTCCGTCTCCTTGTTGATCTTGTCCAGGTTCTTGTCGATGGTGTCGATGGAGTCGTCGGTCTTCGACGGGTCCTTCACCGCGTCCCAGCCGGCCTCGTGGATCGCCTTGATGCTGTCCGAGATCGAGCCGGCGTTGCTGAGGCAGCCCAGGGAGTTGTCGAGGTCCTCGCAGCCGGTCAGGAGCCCGGAGGTCAGTGTGACGGCGGCAACGGCGGTGGTGATGGCGGCGATACGACGTCCACGACGGCGGTTCGAGGGGATGGAAAGAATCCCTTCACTACATGGTTGAGAGGGGTTTCGGTGCTCGGGCGGTCAGGCCCGGGGCTGTATGGGTGCGGTGGCTGCCGTCTACGATGCCGCCGCCCGCTCGCCGTCACGAGGGACCCTTCTCCCGAATGCATGGTGTAGCCCGCTACACCGTCCGCCGCGCCGCCCGTCAGTGTCTTTCCCTCCGCCCGTCGCGTTGTACCGACCGTGACTTTCGAGGTGCGACGGCGGTGGTGCGGCGGTCGTAGGGCGGCTGTCACCGACGGCCGGCGTCCATGAATCCCCGGTTTCCTGGGTAGCTACCGGGTTTGCCCGCGTCGTCCGAGGAGCTGCCCCGTGTCGCTGCACGACATCGAGTCCCTGGCCCGTACCGCCCTGCCCGAGATGACCGACGACCTGCGGACACTGGTCGAGTACGAGACCCCCAGCGACGACAAGGCGCTGTTGACCGCCGGACTCGCCGCCATCGAGGCCTGGGCCGGCCGGCGCCTCGGCCCGCCGGACGAGGCCGTGCGCCACGACGGCGGCGAACACGGAGACGTCCTGGAACTCCTCTACCGGGGCACCTCGCGGGCGACGGTGCTGCTGCTCGCCCACTACGACACCGTGTGGCCGGCCGGCACCCTCGCCGAGTGGCCGTTCACCGTGACGGACGACGGCCGGGTGAGCGCGCCCGGCGCGTTCGACATGAAGTGCGGCCTCGTACAGGCGGTCTGGGCACTGCGCCTGCTGCGCGAACGGAACCTGCCGCGCCCGACCGTACGCCTGCTCCTCAACGGCGACGAGGAGACAGGCAGCCCGTTCTCCCGGCCGCACATAGAGCGGCTCAGCGAGCAGGTGGCGGCCACGCTGGTGTGCGAGCCGGCGGCGGGGGCGGACGGGGATCTGAAGACCGCCCGCAAGGGCGTCGGCCTCTTCGAGGTGGCCGTGGAGGGGGTGGAGGCACATGCGGGCCTCGACCCGTACGGCGGCGCGAGCGCGGTGCACGCCCTCGCCGAACTGGTGACCCGGATCGCGGAGTTGGGCTCGCGCGAACATGGTACGACGGTCAACGTCGGTGTGATCAGCGGCGGTACGGGACGCAACGTCATCGCCGGGCACGCCCGCTGCGGTGTCGACGTACGCATCGCCGACCCGGCTGAGGCGGACCGCGTGGACACCGAACTGGCCGCCCTCACCGCCTCCGATCCCCGGGTGCGGGTGTCCGTCTCCGGGGGCTGGAACCGCCCGGCGATGGTGCCGACGCCGGCCTCCCAACTCCTTTTCAAGCAGGCGCAGTCGGTGGCGGCCGAACTGAATCTGACGATCCGTGAGACGGGTGTTGGCGGGGCGAGCGACGGCAACTTCGTCTCCGCGCTGCGACGCCCGGTCCTCGACGGCCTCGGCCCGGTGGGCGGGGGTGCGCACGCCCGCGACGAACATGTGCTGCTGGCCCACGTTCCCGCCCGCGCCGCGCTCCTCGCGGGCCTGCTGATGGTTTACGCGGGATAGAAGGACGCTCACGTACGCTGGCGGAGTTGTCGGCTCAGGCGAACGGGGACCGAGATGACGTACGAAGCGAAGACCGAAGCGACTAAGTCCGAAGCGACGAGGACCGAAGCTGCCCCGGAATCCGCCGAAGCGGCGCGTCACGCCCGCTTCGGGCAGCTGCCGGAGCGCATCCGCCCTGAGGACATGGTGGCGGCGCAGCCGGCTTCGGTGCCGGATCCGGCGAAGGACTCGTACAACGAGGACGAGTGGACGGTCCGGTACTGCCTGTGAGGTGAGCGGTGTCGGCCGGACGTGAGCGGGCGGGCCGCCGGAGAGATTCCGGTGGCCCGCCCGTGGGACGTGCGGTCGGTCAGCTGACGTCGGAGGCGTCCAGGCGGTACAGGCCGCTGCTGGTCGACGTGGACGTCGAGGTGGACGTCGACGTCGACGAGCTGGTGGACGAACTGGTGCTGTACGCCGAGGAGTCGACCGCCGTGCCGTGTTCCTTCACCCAGGTGGCGATCTCCGAGTCGGTGCCCTGGCCGGTGTCGCTGCTGATGATGATGTAGTGCAGCTTCCCCGACTTCACCAGGCTCTTCAGCTTGGCCAGGGTCATCGCGTTGTCGCTGCCCGACCAGCCACCCATGGAGATGACCGGCTGGCCCGACTCCAGGATGATCGAGGACGCCGTCTGGTCGGTGGCCACCGCCACCAGCCAGGTAGCCCCGTCCTGGTGCTTCTTGAGGTACGTGATCATGTCGGACGACACCTGAGTGCCGCCGCCCATCCCGCCTCCGCCGTCGCCGCTCGGACGCGTGCCTGACTCGGCCGCCGCCTCCGACGAACTCCCGCTGGAGGACGACGTGTTGCCGGACGGGGGCTGTCCCATGGACTGACCGTCGCCGTTGCTCGTACCGCTGCTGCCGCTCGTACCCGCGGAGCCCTGCGGAGCACCGCCACCGCCGCTCATTCCGCCGCCCGTGCTGGGGCCGGCCGTCGGGTTCGTGCCGTTGGTGGAGCTGGTGGCCGCCGAGAGGGAGTAGGCCGCCGGGCCCGCCAGGAGGGCGACGACCGCCGCGAGGGCCGCGATGCCCAGCAGTCGCTGTCGCTTCATGAACCGGCCGGCCAGCAGGCCGAGGACCGAGACAGCGCCCGCCACGGCCACCACGATCTCCGCGACCGTGTACAGCGTGCCGGAGCCCGAGACACGCTGGAGCAGGACGACCGCCCAGACCGCGCTCGCCGCCACCGCCGCCGGGAGAACCCACGCCCACTTGGCGGCGGAACCCTCACGGAAGGCGCGGTACAGCATGACGCCGCCGGCGCCCGTCAGGGCCGCGATACCCGGGGCCATCGCCGTGACGTAGTACGGGTGGAAGGTGCCCTCGGCGAGGGCGAAGGTCAGATAGTGCACGACGAACCAGCCGCCCCACAGCATCAGCGCCGCCCGCCTGGCATCCGTACGGGGAGCACGGCCGCGCAGGACCAGGCCCGCGACCAGGGCGATCAGCGCGAACGGGATCAGCCAGGAGATCTGGCCGCCCATGATCTCGTTGAACATCCGGTAGAGGCCGGCCTCGCCGCCGAAGCTCGCGCCGTTGCCCTGCGAGCCCGCCGACGAACTCGCCCCGAAGATACGGCCGAAGCCGTTGTAGCCGATGACCAGGTCCCAGACCGTGTTGTCGGTCGAACCGCCGATGTACGGGCGGGAGGAGGCCGGGATCAGGTCGACGACCACCATCCACCAGGCGGAGGACACGATCAGCGCCACCGTGGCCACGGCCAGGTTGCGGATACGCCTGCCGAGCCCGGCGTTCGCAGCCCAGAGGTAGACCAGGAAGAAGACCGGCAGGACGACGTACGCCTGCATCATCTTGGTGTTGAACGCGAAACCGATGGCCACCCCCGACCACACGAGCGGCATCAGCCGGCCGGTGCGCACGGCCTTCATCAGGGCTGCCGCGCCCAGCAGCATCAGGAAGACCAGGATCGGGTCCGGGTTGGTGTCCCGGGTGATCGCCACCGTGATGGGGGTCAGGGTGAGCGTGAGGGCCGCGATCGTCGCCGCCACCGGGCCGAAGTCACGCTTCACCATGCGGTGCAGCAGCGCGACCGAGCCCGTGCCCACCGCGACCATCGGCAGCATCAACTGCCAGGTGCCGTAACCGAACACGCGGGCCGACAGGCCCATCACCCAGAGCGCGAAGGGGGGTTTGTCGACGGTGATGAAGCTGCCGGAGTCCAACGCGCCGAAGAAGAACGCCTTCCAGCTCTTCGTGCCGCTGTACACGGCCGCGTTGTAGAAGGTGTTGCCGGTGATGGAGGAGAGGTTCCAGGCGTAGAGCGCCGTGGCCAGGAGCAGGATGCCCCAGAGTGCCGGGCGTGTCCAGCGCGGGTCCTCCGGGGCGCCGGTGAACAGACGCCGGGCACGGCCCGCGAGAGTGCCGTCGGCGGCCGGGGGTTCGACACGGTGGCGGTGGTGGGGCGCGCTGTCGCGGGTCGGCGGCGGGGCGAGGGTCGTCATGACGCGTACTCCAGGCTGGGGGCGGGGCTGCTGATGTGCTGAGGTGCGCCGATCGGACTCTGTACGGGCACGCGGTGCGGTACGGCGATCCGGACGCGGCCGGTGAGGGTGTCGCGAAGCATCCGGCGCATGCCCCTGAGGTCGTCCAGGGCGGTGCGGACGATGTCGACCCGGCTGTCGGGGTCGTCGACCCAGTCGACCGGCACCTCGTGGATGCGCAGACGGTTGCGCTGGGCCAGGACCAGCAACTCGGTGTCGAAGAACCAGGCGTTGTCCTCGATGTGCGGGGCGAGGGCCCGGAAGACGTCGGTGCGGACCGCCTTGAAACCGCACTGGGCGTCGGTGAAGCGGGCCGCGAGGCCGAGCTTCAGCAGGAGGTTGTACGAGCGGGAGACGAACTCGCGCTTCGGGCCGCGCACCACGTCGGCCTGACGGTGCAGCCGGCTGCCGATGGCCACGTCGCTGTGGCCGGAGAGAAGGGGGGCCACGAGCGGGAGGAAGCCCGCGAGGCCCGTGGACAGGTCGACGTCCATGTAGGCGACCACGTCGGCCGTAGAGCGGCTCCACACGTGCTTCAGCGCGCGGCCCCGGCCCTTGGCGTCCAGATGGACGGCGTGGACGTGCGGCAGCCGGAGCGTCAGATCGGTCGCGGCCTGCCAGGTGGCATCAGTGCTGGCGTTGTCCGCGACCGTGATCCGGAACGGGAACGGGAAGGAGGCTTCGAGGTAGGCGTGGAGACGGCCGATGCTCTCGGCGAGTACGTGCGCCTCGTTGTACACCGGCACCACGATCTCGACCGAACGCTGCCGGACGTCCCTCGCGTTCTTTTCGTTCATGCAAGTGACGATCGGGGCCGTATCTGGGGCGACCCTGAGGCGACCCTGAGCGACGAATGAGAATCAGCGTACTCACAGCTTGCCCACAGACGACCTGTCCGTACGCCGTCTCAGGCCGTGTGCGCGCTTCCGCCGCCCGGAGCCGCCGACGCTATCAACTGGTCGATCAGCGCGATCAGCACGTCCCGGCACGACTCCCGGTCCCGTGCGTCGCACAGCAGGACCGGCGTGTGCTCCGGCAGCGCCAGCGCCTCCCGGATCTCGTCCGGCTCGTACGGATGCTCCCCGTGGAAGCCGTTCACCCCGACGACGAACGGGATGTCCCGGCGCTCGAAGAAGTCGATCGCCGCGAAGCTCGACTCCGGCCGGCGTACGTCGATGAGGACCACGGCCCCCAGCGCGCCGATCGCGAGGTCGTTCCACATGAACCAGAACCGCTGCTGTCCCGGCGTACCGAAGAGGTACAGGATCAGTTCGTGGCTGAGGGTGATGCGGCCGAAGTCGAGGGCGACGGTGGTGGCCTTCTTCTCCTCGATGCCGTCGAGGTCGTCGATGCCCAGGCCGGCCGCGGTCAGCGGTTCCTCGGTGCGCAGGGGCACGATCTCGCTGACCGAGCCGACCATCGTCGTCTTGCCAACGCCGAAGCCGCCGGCGATAAGGATCTTGACCGTGTCGGGCGCCGAGGTCCCGTTCACGGTCGGGTCAGAGCCGGCCAAGGCCGTCCCTCACTTTCTGGAGCAGGTCCATGTCCGTGGTGCGCGAGATCTGGCGCGGGGAACGGGCGGAGATCCGGCCGGCCTCCAGCAGGTCGCACAGCATGATGACGACCACGCTCACCGGAAGGTCCAGATGGGCCGCGAGTTCCGCCACCACGACGGGCCGTGCGCACAGCCGCAGGATCCGAGCGTGCTCGGGCTGCGGCCGCGCGCCCCCGTCGGGCTGCGGATCCACCGCCGTCACCGACGTGATCAGCGTGAAGTCGGCGCGGCTGGGCCGGGTCCGGCCGCCGGTGAGCGTGAACGGCCGTACGAGACGGCCGGCCGCGTCGCTTCCGCTCACCTCACTCGCCGGCCGCGCCGGCGACCCCGGCACGCGGCGCCGCGCTGAGGTGCTCACCGATCTTCTTCACCAGCATGTTCATCTGGTACGCCACCACCCCGACATCCGCTCCCTGGCTGGTCAGCACCGCGAGATGGGCGCCCGGGCCGGCCGCGGTGAGGATCAGGTAGCCGTTGCGCATCTCGATCAGCGCCTGGCGCACCGGACCGCCACGGAAGTCCATGCTGACGCCCTTGCTGAGGCTCATCAGCCCGGAGGCGGTCGCCGCGAGCCGCTCGGCGTCGTCGCGCAGGAACGCCGTGGACCTGCTGACGACCAGTCCGTCCTCGGAAAGCACGACGGCGTGGTTCACCTCGGCTACCCGGTCCACGAGTCCGGTGAGCAACTGGTCGAGCTCGGTGTGCGTGGCGGGGGTGGGGCGTGTCATTTCTCTGTCCTTCATCAGCGGTCTGCGGGCGGAGTCGAGGTGACCGGAGTGCCTGCGGCGGGGAGCGGTGCGTCAGGTTCCCGAGGCGCGTTGTCCTCCCCATGGTCGTACTGCTCTTCGGCGTCGTCGTCACGGGCCTGGAGGGTTCCGCGCTGGAAACCGGAGAGCGAGGAGGCCGCGCGTTCCGCCGAGAACTCGTCGAGCACGTCCTCGGACGTGCCGTCGGGCTCGGTGTCCTCCAGCAGCTCCGCCGCCAGGCTGGTCTGCGGCACCCGGCGCGGCAGCGGCGTGAGCCCGCCCTTGCGGACGGCGCCGCCCCGTTCGGCCTTCCGCTCACTGCCCGGCCCGGCGCCGCGGTCCGCCCCGACGAGGGCGGCCGGCCGGGGCGCGGAACCGGCGTCGGGGGTCCGGACGCGGGCCGCGGCGGGCTGCGTCTCCCGGATGCGCTCGTGTGCCAGGCGCTCCGGGGCCACCGGGGCGGGCTTCTCGGCGGATGCCTCCTGCGTGGCCGAGGAGTCCGTGTCGGGCGCGGTGAGTTCCCGTACGACGACCTCGTGCGGGAGCAGCACGATCGCCGTCGTACCGCCGTAAGGCGAGGATCGCAGCGTGACATGGATGCCGTGCCGGACGGCAAGGCGCGCGATCACGAACATGCCGAGCCGCAGGTCGTCGGCGAGCGCCACCACGTCGAACTGCGGCGCCTTGGACAGGTGTTCGTTGAAGGACGCGTAGTCCTCCTCGGACATGCCGAGACCGCGGTCCTCGATCTCGATGGCCAGCCCCTTGGCGACCATCGCGGCCCGTACGCCCACCGGGCTGGGCGCGGGGGAGTAGGCGGTCGCGTTGTCGATCAGCTCGGCCAGCAGGTGGATGACGTCGGCCACCGCGGGCGGCGCGAGGTACACGTCCTCCTCGGTCTGCACCTCGACCCGCTGGTACTCGGCGACCTCGCCGACGGCGCTGCGCAGGATGTCGATCAGCGCGACCGGCTCGGTCCAGCTGCGGCCGGGCCGCTCACCGCTGATGATGACGAGGTTCTCCTCGTAGCGGCGCAACTGGCTGGCCGTGGAGTCGAGTTCGTACAGGCCCTTGAGGATCTCCGGGTCCTGGTGGGCGCGTTCCAGCGCATCCAGCTTGGTGAGCTGGAGGTTGACCAGGTTCTGGCTCTGCCGGGCGATGCCCAGGATGACCTTCTGGAAGCCGCGCCGGGTGTCGGCGAGTTCGACCGCGGTGTGCACGGCGGTGCGCTGCGCGGCGTTGAACGCGTGGGCCACCTGGCCGAGTTCGTCGTGGCCGTAGTCCAGCGGCGGGGTGGCCGACTCGACGTCGACCTTCTCGCCCCGGTTCAGCCGCGCGACCACGTCCGGCAGCCGCTCCTCGGCCAGGCCCAGGGTGGCCATGCGCAGTCCGCGTAGCCGGCGGGACAGGGACCGGGTGATACGCCAGGACAGGACGACGCACAGCAGCAGCCCGCCGAGTCCGCCGGCGCTCAGCGAGGCGGCCTTGATCAGCAGCGACCGCGACTCGTCGGAGCTGCGGGTGATCAGCCCTCTGGTCTCGTCGTGGATGAGAGAGCCGTACTGGACACTCAGTTCGTCCATCGCCGCGGTCCACTGCTTCTGCCTGTCGGGCAGGGTGATCTTCTGGTCGGCGCCGCCGCCGGGCGTTCCCGACGCGAGCACCTGGTCCTCGATGGAGGTCAGGGTCTGCCAGGCGGAGCCCTGCAGGATCGCCTCGGTGCGGGTCTTCGCCGTGCCGGACAGGGACTGGATCAACTGGTCCTCGACGACCCAGCGCCGGGCGCTGACCAGCCGGACGTACGACTCCCACTCCTTCTGGTCGAAACTCCCCGAGGGCCAGGACAGGGTGAGCTGCGAGTCCTCCTGGGCGACCAGTTCGGCCGCCTGCTCCAGAGAGACGAGCGGGCCGGCCTGTGAGGTGAGGTCTCCGTCATCGACCTGGGAGAGCTCCTGGAAGGCCTGGATCTGGTTGTTGATGATCGAGGAGTACTGGTCCAGTGCCTGCTGGGCGGTGATGTCCGTGGGACGGTCGACCTGGCCGCGGTAGTACTCCAGGCTGCCCGTCGCCGCGATGACCGAGTACATCCGTTCCCCGATGCGGTCGGGGGCCTCCTGGATGGCCTTGGTCTGGCCAACCAGTTTCGCCACGGCCGCGTCCGTCACTCCGCGCTGCGCGTCCAGGGCGCTGCGGTCGCCCCTGGGCGAGGCCAGCCACGCGGCCGACAGGGTGCGCTCCTTCTGCAGTGCGAGCGTGGCGTCGGTGCCCATGGCACCGGTCGCCTTGCTGAGTCCCGTCTGGTCCCGCAGCCGCAGACCCTCCGAGAACATCTGAATCGTCGTCACACCCCACATCGCGGCGAGGGTGACGCTGGGAACCAGCGCGAGCAGGATCAGCGAGAGACGTATGGAGCCGAGACGGCGCCGGGCACCTTTGCGTGGAGGCATCGTCGTCCTAGGGCGATCAGCGGTGGGTGGGAGTGACAAGTGGCAGGTGACAGATGACAGGTGACAGTGGAAACGGAACAGGTGGCGGAACATGCCTGGGTCGGCAGGATGCTATCCGTACAAGTGAACGTACGCACCGTGAGCCCCCAAAGCTTGGTGCAGCCGTTGTACGACGGTTGCTGCGCAGAGGGATTCGGAAGCGGGGCGGAAGGGGATACGGAAACGCTGCGGAGGGGGCCGGGGCGGGGCGGCAGGCGCGTACCGGGCGGCTGCTCAGCGGGCGCCGTCGGCCGCGAACCTGGCGACGTCGGCGATGTTCTGTTTGGTGACGAAGGCGGGCCCGGTGAGCACGGGAGCCGAGCCGCCGCCGCTGAAGTTGCCGTTGGACCTGTACAGCCAGAGCGAGTCGACGGCGAGATAGCCCTGGAGGTACGGCTGCTGGTCCACGGCGAACTGCACGTCACCGTCCTTGATGGCACCCAGGATGTCGTTGTTGAGGTCGAAGGTGGCGATCTTCGCCTTGCTGCCCGACTCGTCCACCGACTTGACCGCCGCGAGCGCGAACTGCGCGCCCAGCGTGACGACTTCGTCGATGCTCGCGTCCTGGTTCAGCCGGGCCGCGACGACCGCGGTCACCGCGTCCGTGTCGGTGCCGTTCACGTACAGGTTCTCGGTCTCGCCGGTGAACGTCTTCTTCACCCCGGCGCAGCGCGCCTCCAGGGCGACGTTCCCCTGCTCGTGGATGACGCAGAGGGCGTGCTTGACCTTGAGCGCGTCCAGTTTGTCGCCGAGCGCCCGGCCGGCGGTGCTCTCGTCCTGGCCGAAGAACGACAGCAGGCCCGCGGAACGCCAGGCGTCGATACCCGAGTTGAGACCGACCACGGGTATCCCGGCCGCCCTCGCCTGCGCGACCGCGCTCTTCATCGCCTCCGGCTTGGCGAGGGTCACGGCGATTCCGTCGACCTTGTCCCTGACCGCGTCCCGCACCAGGTCGGCCTGGGCGGCGGCACTGGAGTCGCTCGCGTACGTCAGCTCGATGTTGTCCTTGGCCGCGGCGGCCTGCGCGCCCTTCTGCACCCGCTCCCAGAAGGAGTCGCCCTTGGCCCCATGGGTGATCAGGGCGACCTTGAGCCGGGCGGTGCCGGCACCGGCGGCGCCCTGGTCGGAGTCCGACTCGTCGGAGCCGGAGCCCGAGCAGCCGGCCGCGAGAAGACAGACGGCGGCCATGCCGGCGACAACGGCCGTGGCACGGGCGGATCGTGCGGAACCGGAAGAGACGGGGGGTGTGTTCATGGGAGTGCGGCACCTCGCTGCGCGGCCGAGGAGGAGAAGGATGAGAGGGACGGGAGGGATGAGAGGGAGTGTGGGTACGGCGAAATCTGCGCGATCGCCGGGCGACATGCGGTGACGTCCGACTTTCGCTGGGGCGGAGCCAATCGGATGTTACGCCTGGTAGTCAAGTGAGCAACCAGTTGGAACCAGCGTTCACGAGCCGGTACGGGGTGTGCCCGGCGCGCGTGATCCTCCTCGGTCGGTCCTGGGTAGTGTCAGAAGGATTGCCGGTGCGGAGGGGGAATGGAAGGGGAAAAGGGACCTCCGGTTCCCTTTCGTGCCCCCGGTGTTCGGCCGAGCCGTCATCAGGCAGCCCCGCCCGTCCTGCACCGAGGAGCGTGACGTGAACGAGTGGCTGATCTACCGAGGCACAGGACAACCGCACGACGGAGTCGAACGGCTCCCGGACCCGCCCGCCTGGCGGCGTTTCGACGGCGGGCCGCTGATCCGTCCGCCGGCTCCCGTCGACGCCGTCTCCACCCGAAGGCTCGGCCAGAGTCGCGCCTTCGCCGAGCACTACCGGCCGACCCCGGCCGAACTGGAGTTGGTCAACGCGGCGTTGTACCTGCGCCGTCCACTGCTTGTCACCGGCGAACCGGGCAGCGGCAAGAGCACGCTCGCCCACGCCGTGGCACACGAACTGGGCTTGGGCCGGGTACTGCCCTGGCCCATCGTCAGCCGCACGCAACTCACCGATGGCCTCTACAAATACGACGCGTTGGGCCGCCTGCAGGATCTCCAGATCACGCGGCCGCGCAGGCAGCCGGAGGACGCGGAGAGCACGGCCGCACCGTACGCTCCTCGCCAACAGCCGCCGGACGAAGCCGACTTACTCGCCCAGGGCATCGGCCGATACCTCCAACTCGGCCCGCTCGGCACCGCGTTGCTTCCCACGGCACGCCCCCGGGTACTCCTGGTGGACGAGCTCGACAAGAGCGACATCGACCTGCCCAACGACCTCCTCGGGGTGCTGGAGGAGGGCGAGTTCGGCATCCCTGAGCTGGAGAGGATCGCCGAACACCGCCCGGCGGTACGAATCCGAGACCACGACGGGCGCTCCGTGGAGATCCACGAGGGGCGGGTCCGCTGCCGTGCCTTCCCCTTCATCGCCCTCACCAGCAACGGTGAACGCGACTTCCCGGTACCGCTGTTGAGGCGATGCGTCCATCTCCGTCTGGAGCCCCCGGACGAGGACCGGCTCGCCGCCATGGTCCGCGCCCACTTCGGCGAGGACGCGGCCGAGTAACACGCCGACGTCATCGCCCGGTTTCTCGAACGCAGGCCCGGCGAGCAGCGGGCGGCCGACCAACTCCTCAACGCCATCTACCTCACCCGCAACGCCCAGAAAGAGGAACCGGGGGCCGTCGTACAGCCACTGCCCGCCCGCCTGTGGCCGCAGACCCTGCTGCCCACCGAACCCGGCACCCTGCGGCGCACGGCGGACCCCGGCGGGATGCTCCGTTTCCGGCCGTTCCGCGGCGGCCCGGTCGCCGGGGCCGGCGGAACGCTGCCGGTGCCCGTCCTGCCGCCGACCCCCGCCGAACTGGGCGGCTGGGCACATTTGCTGTCGGAACGTTCCGCCGGCGCGCTGACGGCCTCCGTGGCCATGGTCGGTCCCGCGGACACGGGAACGGCGCCCGCCCCCCACCCCGACCGCACCCCCAAGCGGCTGGTCGAGGACTTCCGCACCACAGCCTCCCCCGCCGCCCGCCACCTTGCCGTCTGCCTCTCGGCGGCGCCGCTGTCGTACCCCGTGATGCAACTCGTACAGCGCGCCCTGCTCCCCGGGACCGGCCCGGTCGAACTGGCCGAGGTGCTGTTCAGCGACCTGCTGGTGGAGGTGGCGGACGAGACCGACGGCCCCGGACCCTTGTACGAATTCGCCCCAGGAGTAAGGGACTTGCTGCTGCGACGCCTCGGACTGGACGAGGCCCGCGCGGTGCTGGAGCAGTGCTCGCACTATCTGGAAAGGGTGTGGGGAGCACGAGCCCGGAACTTCCCGGCGGTCGTGGTCGGCCACCTGTCGGCGACGGCCGTCCGGCCCCGGACCGGGACGGCCGACGGGACCGAGGACGCAGAGGACGCATCCGAACGGCCGGTGCCGGAGCCCTTCGCCGACGTACCCCGCAGGGTGCTGCGCAGATTCCAGCCCGGCGACGTCAACGGCACTCGAAATCCCCCGTCCACGACTCCGGACAACACTGACAGATCGCAGTCGCAATCGCTGGCTCTCCGTCTGGCCGGCACTCGCCTCACCCGCTACGAACGACAGGGCGGTATCCGCGACCTCTGGGACGCCGTACGCATACTGCGCGCGACGGCACCCACCGCGGAAACGGCGGCACTCCTCGCCGAATACCTGCTCTGCCTCTGGGACATCCACCCGGATCGCGCGGTGCTGAGGGAGGCGGCGGACACCGTACGAGCGGCGGCCGACCCCGCCGGTTCACCTCCGGCCCGCGCGCACCTGGTCCTCGGCAAGGTACTCCGGGCCCGCGCCGCGACCGAGCCCGACGACGGGACGAGGACCCGGACACTGGCCGAGGCCGCCGACAGGCTGGAGCGCGCGTACGCCCTGCTGCGCTCCGAGCCCCGCCCCCTGCTCGACGTCCTGCTCGGCTGGACCGACCTGTCGCCGGTGGTGGCTCGGCCGGGTATCCGCGGGCTCTGGAGAGCAGCTGGTCGATCACCCTGGCCTCGCTCCGGGAACACCATCCTGCCGTTGCCGAACTCCTCCTGCTCTTCACCTGCTTCTCGCCGGACGCGGTCCCGGTGGGCCTGCTGTGGAAAGAGCGTCCGGCCAATCTGCCGCCACGCATCGCGGCCCTGGCGTCCGACCGCCAGGCCTGGGACGCGGCGTTGCTGCGGCTGGCCGAGACGTCGGCCGTGCGGCTGGTGTTCGGGGAGGACGGGGCGGAGCGTGCGGAAGTACACCGCCTCTACCACTCGCTGTTGCGGGAGGGCCTCGGCGAGGACGAACGCGATCTGTTCTCCCAGGTCGCCTGCGACACGCTGGCGGCCGCGGACCCGGGCGACCCTCTCGACAACCGTACGTGGTCACGCTACGCCGAGTTGATTCCGCACCTGGAGATCTCCGGAGCACTCGACAGCAGGCGGGAGGCGGTGTCCCAGCTGACGCTGAACTGCGTCAACTATCTCCGCGGCCGCGGAGAGGCACGCACCGGGCTGTGGTTGTGCGAGCTGACCATCGCACGGTGGCACAGCCGGATGGCGCCGGACAGCAGCGAGATGCTCATCCTTACCCATCAGCACGCGAACATGCTGCGCAGGATGGGGCGTTACCGGGAGGCGGAAGCGGTGGGGCGGGCCGTTGTCGACCGCTTGTCCGTGAGGTGGCCGGACGACGACCCCGCTCTCCTGCGGGCCAAGAACGGACTGGGGGGCACGCTGGTCGCGCTGGGTGTGTACCGCGAGGCGTACGAGTTGTTTCGCGATGTGTACCGGTCGTCCAGCCCGGACGACGATGTGCCGAGCAGCCAGGCCCGATCCAATCTTGCCAACGCCGCTGCTCTGCTCGGCGGTACCAGGAGTCCTTCGACGAGTACACCGCGCTCACCTTGCGGCGCCGCAATCAGATCGGCCTGCATCACCACCGAACGCTCTACACCGAGATGCGCTGCTGCTGGACACTCTGTCTGCTCGGCCGCCATGACGAGGCACTCGACCGACAGGTCGTCAACGTCCGGGACTACCACGCGATCATGGGCCGATACAGCGTTAATTCAATGATCGCCGAACATGACCACGCCCTATGTCTGCGACGGTCCGGCCAACTGGCCCGCGCGGACGAGTTGATGCGGGAAGTCGTCGATCTGGCCCGACAACTTCATGGACCACGCCATCCAGCGGCGCTCTTCGTGGTGGCCGACTACGCCTCCCTGCTCCGGGAACACCGCGACCTGGACCGCTCCTGGACGCTCGCCGACCGGGTCGCCCGCGACTACGCGGACCTCCTGGGCAACGCCCACCCGTTCTCCGTGGGCACGGCCGGCAACGTCGGCCTGACGCTCTGGGAGTCGGGCGACCGGGACGAGGCGCTGCGCATCGCCGAGCGCGCCCTGCGCGGGATGACCGTGGCCATGGGGGCCGACCACCCCTGGACACTGGGCTGTTCGCTGAACGTCGCCGGAGCGCGCAGCCTCGTCGGGGATCCGGAGGGCGCCGCCGGCTACAGCCGGGACTGTATGGAACGGTCGGCGCGGGCAGTGGGCAGCGCGCACCCTCTGACCCTGATGTGCAAGGCGGCACTCGCCGCCGACCTGCGCTCACTCCGCCAGACCGACGCGGCCGACCGGCTGCGGCAGGAAACGCTGGGGCAACTGGTCGAGGCGCTGGGGGTGAACAGCCCGTTCACCCTGGCGGTGCGCCAGGGTGAACGTCCGTACTGGGACTTCGAACCGCAGCCGGAGTGACCCGCACCGCGGTTGCCAGTCCCTCCGGCTCCGCCTCTACGGCTTCCGGGCCACCGCCCCGTACATGGCGATGTCCTCGTCCCTGATCCCCTCGCCGCTCGTCGCGTCCGGGTGCCACTTGTGTACCTGGACGATGCCCGGCTCGACCAGGTCGAGGCCCTCGAAGAACTCCTCCGCCTCCGGGAACGTCCGCAGGCGCATCGGCATGTTGCGGGCCCTGTACTCGCGGGCGACCCGGCCCACCTCCTCCGGGGCGAACTCGGCGGTGCCGATGGACATCGCCAGGTAGCTGCCCGAGGGGAGGGGGTCGAGGAGCCGGCGGACGATGCCCACCGCGTCGTCCTCGTCCAGGACGAAGTGGACGATCGCGATCACCGTGAGGGCGACCGGCTTGGTCAGGTCGAGGGTCTCGCGGAAGTCGGGGGAGTCGAGGATGGCCTCCGGGTGCTGGAAGTCGGCCTCGATGTACGCCGTCCGGCCCTGGGGTGTGCTCGCCAGCAGGCCCTGGGAGAGGGTGAGGACGATGGGGTCGTTGTCGACGTAGACCACCCGGGACTCGGGGGCCACCGACTGGGCGATCTCGTGCAGGTTGGGGGAGGTCGGGATGCCGGTGCCTATGTCGAGGAACTGGCGGATGCCCGCTTCCTTGGCCAGATAGGCCACCGCTCGGTTCATCCAGTCGCGGTTGGCCTTCATGTGGATCGGCAGGGCGGGCCACTCGTGCGACATGGCGTCGCCCGCTTCCTTGTCGGCGGGGTAGTAGTCCTTACCGCCGAGGATGTAGTCGTAGATCCGCGCGGAGTGTGCGTTCTCCGTGTCGATCCGGTCGGCCGGCCATCCGTTGTCGGGCACGCCGCCCCTCCCATTCAGGTTGTGAGTCTGAGTCAAGCCAGTCAAGTCTCAGTAGAAACAAGGCAGTTCAGAGCAGAAAGTCTGCGTCACCAGCCTTCACGCCGGCCAGAAAACTTGTCATCTCGTGCGGAGTGAAGACCAGGGCCGGGCTGTCCGGATCGGTCGACTGGCGGACGGCGACCCGGCCGTCGGCGAGCTTCTTCACTTCGACGCAGGCGCCGCCCGCGTCGTCGCTCCACGGCTTGGACCAGCCCCGGGAACCGAGTTCACGGGCCGGCATGCCGTTGCGTACGGGGTGGGAGAGGTTGGTGTGGTTGGTGTGGGTGCTCGGGAGGTGGGGGTGTGTGGGGTGGTGCATGTCAGAGCTCCTTGCGAATCGCACCGAGGAGGGCCTCGGTCTTTCTGGCGGGCGCCGACTGCGCGCCCAACCGGTCCAGAGCCTCGCGATAGACGACGACGTCGTCGCCCTTGTCGAGATACACCGCGCCGACCAGACCGCTCAGATAGACGATGTCCGGCAACTCGGGTGCCCTGAACCGGAAGAGATGGAACGCTCCGGCCCGCATCGCGGGATGCGGGCCGTTGCCGAACGGCATGATCTGCAGGGTCACATGGGGCAGCGCGTTCATCTCGATCAGATGGTCGATCTGCGCGCGCATCACCTCCGGACCGCCGACCGGCCACCGCAGCACGGTCTCGTCCATCACGATCCACACCCGCGGTGGCGCCTCACGGGTCAGTAGTTCCTGGCGGCGCAGACGCAGCGCCACCCGGCGGTCCGTCGCGTCCGACGAGGCGTGCGGATTGCCGGCGCCCAGCAGCGCACGCGCGTAGTCCGCCGTCTGGAACAGACCGGGCACGAACTGCGCCTCGTACGCACGGATCTGCAACGCCGCCTGTTCCAGGCTCAGATACGCGGAGAACCAGTCGGGCAGTACGTCCCGGTAGTTGTGCCACCAGCCGCGCTTGTTGGCCTCGCGGACCGACTTCAGGAACGTGTCGATCTCCTGCTGGTCCGTCACCCCGTACGTCTGCAGCAGTTTCTCGACATCCGGCAGGCGGAGACGGGCCACCTTGGCGGCCTCCATCCTGCGGATCGTGGAGTGGCTGACACCGATCGCCACCCCCGCGTCCTCGTAGCTGAGACCGGCGCGCGTCCGCAGCTCCTCCAACTGCCTGCCAAGGATCATGCGCAGGACGGAGGGGGCGCCGCCCCAATCGGTCTCCGCGGTCACACCTACCCCCTCACAGCGGGCTCAGGGTCGCAGTCTGTCACGATCATCTTTCGACCGGAGCAGCATGCACCCCACAAATTGCAAATTTCAACTTGCTGGTTGCGAGCCGTTGTTGTCAGGTGTCACAGTGTTCGTACCTTCCCGGAAACGGTGAACAACGAGTCTGCATGGCCCTGTTGGGGGAGAAGGGGCCGTAACCTGCGCTTTTACGAGGCGGGTTGACCTGCTCGCGGATCACATCGGGACGGTGTCGCACCGGCCAGGGTGCGCAGGCAACGAAAGGCGAACGGCGATGGCTCCGCCCTCCCTCCCCCAGCCACTCGGCCGACTGCCCCGGGGCAGCCTTGCCGGCCGCCCGGACCATCTCGATCACTCTCCGCAGTCGGGCATGTTCGGTCTGCCCGCGTCTCCCGCCTCCGTGGGCGCCGCCCGCCGGAAGGTGCGCGAACTGCTCGACGCCTGGGGCGTCGGTCCCGACACCTCCGACAACGCCCTTCTGGTGACCTCCGAACTTGTCACCAACGCCCTCACCCACACCGCCAGTGAGCGGATCGTGTGCCGGATGCGCTTCTCCGCCCGGCGGCTGCACATCGAGGTCGAGGACGAGAACTGTGGCGGGACCCTGCCGGCCCAGCGCCGGCCCGGCCCCGACGAACAGTGCGGACGCGGCCTCCTGCTGGTCGGCGTCGTGAGCAGAGACTGGGGCGTCCGGGACGCCCCGCACGGCTCCGGGCGCGTCGTCTGGGCCGAGCTCGAAGCGGAGCGGGTGGAGTTGGCGGAGGCCGTCCCACCGGCGGCGCCGGTCGCGGCGCAGGCCGCCGACGAGACGGTGGGTCATGCGGGGACGGTCGCTTCTGTCGGGGCGGGCACTCCGGTCGAGGCGGTCGCTGCCTTCGGTGCGGCGGCTTCTGGCGAGGGCGCGCCTGCCGCGCCTGACACACCGGCACCGGTCAGACCCGCATCCCCTTTACCTCAGGCTCCTCCCGCCGACCGCGCCGTGCAGGCTGCCGCGCCTGTTTCGTACGCGGTACCGGTCGCGGCACCCGCTCAGGCAGCTCAGGTTGCCGCGCCCGCCTCGCGCGCGGTTCCGGCGGAGGTGCTCGCCGCCCGCGCCGTGCGGCCCGCCGCACCCGCGGTACCGGCCGAGCTACCCGCCGCCCTCGCCGCGCCCATGTCGCACGCGGTACTGGCCGAG
>NZ_JAVFVX010000024.1:26481-85892 GCF_033441795.1 Streptomyces sp. ADMS
GCCGCCCTCGCCGCGCCCATGTCGCACGCGGTACTGGCCGAGCTACCCGCCGCCCACGTCAGACAGCCCGCCGCAATCCCCGCCCACATCGCGCAGCCCACCGCGCCCCCCGCCCACGCAGTACAAGCCGCCGCAGCCGCACCTAGGCACCCGTCGGCCCCGCACCGTACCCGGCCCGTCCCCCACTCGGCCGAAGGAACCGCCTCATATGGACCGTATGGAACACCAGCCCCGCATCACCCCTACTCCCGCTCCTGACCCGCGCCCGCACAGCCCGGTCACCCACCCGTCCCCACCGTCCCGCACATCCCACCTGCCTTGCTCAGCCCGGTCCGCCCCCCACCTCACGCCCCCGCCGCTCCACGCACCCCCGTCCACCAAGCCCCCGCGTGAGCGCACCGGTCACCTCGGCCGCCCCAATCGCCTTGTTCTCCCCGCCCGACTCACCGCCGGCCTCGGCTGCGACGCCGTGGGCACGTCCCGTGAGTACGGGCAGCGGATCATGGACAGCCTGCCCCGCGTCGGCTGTGTCTTCGCCGACGACCAGTACTGGTGGTGGATCGTCCCGTCCGGTTCCCACCTCGGTGTCACCTGGCCGCAGAGCACTCGTTACGCGGTCGGTGCCCAACTGGCGGACCCGTCCTGGACGCGCACCCGGCCGGCATCTCCGTCCGCCTGGCCCCGGCTGATCCACAGCCCGGAGGGCGACTCCCCGTACACCCCGCCGATACCCCTGTACGTCGTCGCCTGCCGACTGGCCGGGAGCGTTCCCAGCTGGTCGCGCGGCGTGGGCGGCTGATCCCGCCGGCTCCCTCCCGAATCCCCTGGGGCGAAAGGCCTCGGGGGATCTTGACGGCATAAATGTTACCGGTAACATCGTTGCCGTCCCCGCACCGGCGCGAGGACGAGACCGCCGCGTTCTCGACCACAGGTGACGGGAGTCCACGTGACCGATCAACCCGACGGACGACCGGCGGTCACCGAGCGACGGACCACCCCCATCACATCGGCTACCCCCATCGTCCCGGCCATCCCCGTCTTCAGCCCCGCCGCCGTGGTCGCCTCCTGCGTCGGTTTCGTACTCATCGGGGCCCTCCAGGCCCTGTACGGCCCGGCGATCCCGGCCTTCCGCGACGAGTACGGGCTCTCTCCGTCGGCCGCTGGTCTCGGGCTGAGTGCCCACTTCGCCGGCGGGGTCGGCGGGGTGCTCCTCTTCGACCGGCTGTACGCGCGGATCGGCAACCGGCGCGTCCTCGGCAGCTCGTATCTCCTGATGGCCGGGGGAGCCGCGGGCTTCGCGCTGGCGCCGAACTGGCCTCTCGCCCTGGCCGCCGCCCTGCTCGCCGGGCTCGGCTTCGGCGGAATCGACTACGGCCTGAACCAGCTGTTCGCGGTCGGCTTCGGCCGTCGTTCGACGGCGATGCTGAACATCCTCAACGCCCACTTCGGTATCGGCGCGATCCTCGGGCCGGCGCTGATCGGCGCGGTGGGCTCCGAGCACTATCCGGCCGTCTTCCTCGCCTTCTCCCTCGCCAACCTGCCCCTGCTGCTGTGCCTTCGAGGCGTACGGGAACATCAGCCGCGCCCGACCCACGCGCCCCAGTCCGCCGCCCCCGCCGCCCCCGGCGGCCAGGTGCTCGCCCGCAGTATGGGTTCCGTGCTCGGTGTCTTCGTCACCCTCTATGTCCTGCACGTGGGCATCGAGGCGGGCGTCGGCGGCTGGGAGCCGACGCACCTGGAGACGGTCGGATACGGGGCCACAGCCGCCGCCACGGCCACCTCCGTGTACTGGCTGATGATGACCGTGGGCCGTTTCCTGGTGGCCCCGCTCGCCCTGCGCTTCTCCCCGCAGTCGATCATCGCGGTGTCCTGCGCCGGTATGACCGTCTGCCTGCTGCTGGCCGCCGTACCCGAACTCGCCCCCTACGCCTACGCGGGCGTCGGCCTCTTCATCGCACCGATCTTTCCCACCGGACTGCCCTGGCTCGGCCGGGCCGCCCCACGGGCCCGGAGAGCCGGTGCCGTGGTGATCGCCGCGTCGATGGCCGGGGGAGTGGCCGCGGGACCGGCGCTCGGCAAGGCCATCGAGTGGTCCGGCGTACGGGCCGTGCCGCTGTTGCTCAGCGGGGTCTCGGCGCTGTGCCTGGCGGCCACGGGCTGGCTGATCCGGGCGACCCGGGCCGACTGAACGACCTGCATCGACCTGCGCGACCTTCACGACCTGCACCGACGTGCACCGATCACGACCTGCATCGACCTGCGCGACCTTCACGACCTGCACCGACTTGCATGACGCGCACCGACGTCCACGACCAGCACGACCTCCACAACGTCCACGACCTCCACCGGCCACCTCGCCTCCAGCGAACGGCTGGAAATCCGCCCACCGAAGGGAAGTCCCCACATGCCCGCCCTGACAACGACGTCCGCCGGTTTCCTCCTGCACGGCGAACCGTTCCGGATCATCTCCGGCGCGATGCACTACTTCCGCGTCCACCCCGAGCAGTGGGCCGACCGGCTGCGCAAGGCCCGCCTGATGGGTCTCAACACCGTGGAGACGTACGTCCCCTGGAACCTCCACCAGCCCGAGCCCGGCACCCTCGCTCTTGACGGCATTCTCGATCTGCCGCGCTATCTGCGGCTGGCCAAGGCGGAGGGGCTGCACGTCCTGCTGCGGCCCGGCCCGTTCATCTGTGCCGAGTGGGATGGCGGCGGGCTGCCCTCCTGGCTCACCACCGACCCCGACATCCGGCTGCGTTCCAGCGACCCCCGCTTCACGGGTGCCATCGACCGCTACCTCGACCTGCTGCTGCCGCCCCTGCTGCCGTTCCTCGCCGAGTCGGGCGGTCCCGTGATCGCCGTCCAGGTGGAGAACGAGTACGGCGCGTACGGCGACGACGCCGCGTATCTCGAACATCTCGCGGAGGCCCTGCGCTCGCGCGGGATCGGGGAGTTGCTCTTCACCTGCGACCAGGCAAACCCCGAGCACCTGGCGGCCGGCAGCCTGCCCGGAGTGCTCACCACGGGCACCTTCGGCAGCAGAGTCGACAGGTCGCTGCAGGAGCTGCGGGCGCATCACCCCGAAGGGCCTCTGATGTGCGCGGAGTTCTGGATCGGCTGGTTCGACCACTGGGGCGAGGAGCACCACACCCGGGACGCGGCCGACGCCGCCGATGACCTGGACCGGCTGCTCTCGGCGGGTGCGTCCGTCAACATCTACATGTTCCACGGCGGCACCAACTTCGCCTTCACCAACGGCGCCAACCACGACCACGCCTACCAGCCCATGGTCACGTCCTACGACTACGACGCCGCCCTCACCGAGAACGGCGACCCCGGACCGAAGTACCACGCCTTCCGCGAGGTGATCGCCCGGCACGCGCCCGTCCCCGACGAACCGGTTCCCGCGCCGAGCCTCAAACTCCCGCGCACTGTCGTCGAGTTGGGGCAACGGGCACCTCTGCTGCCCCATGTGGGGCTCCTTGCCAAGCCCGTGCGCACCGAGGACCCGGTGACCATGGACGAACTGGGGCTGCGCGCCGGCTACGTGCTCTACCGCACCACCGCTCCTCTCGCGGGCGACGGGCTGCTGCACTTCGCCGGTGGGGTGGGCGACCGGGCGCAGGTGTTCGTCGACGGCGCACCCGTCGGCGTACTCGAACGCGAGCGGCACGACGAGTCCCTGCCCGTCCGGATTCCCTTTGCCGGAGCGGCAGTCGAGGTGCTCGTGGAGAACATGGGCGGGGTCAACTACGGGCCGCGCATCGGCTCACCCAAGGGGCTCCTCGGGCCGGTCGCCTACAACGGCACCGCCCTGCGCGGCTGGGACAGTCACCCCCTCACCCTCGACGACCTCAGCGCGATTCCCTTCGCACCCGCCGAAGCGAGCCCGGTCGCCCAACCCGCCTTCTATCAGGGCACGTTTGAGGTCGACGGCCCCGCCGACACCTTCCTGTCACTGCCCGGCTGGACCAAGGGCCAGGCCTGGATCAACGGCTTCCACCTCGGTCGCTACTGGAACCGCGGCCCGCAGCGCACCCTCTACGTCCCCGCACCCGTACTGCGCCCGGGCGCCAACACGTTGGTGCTCCTTGAACTGAACGCCACCACGTCCGCGCAGGTCCTGCTCACCGACACCCCGGACCTCGGACCGGTGAAGCCATGACCCACCACTCCGTCCGGATACCCGCGTCGGCCGGACCCCCGCTCACCAAGCACCTCCCCTTCGCGGACGCTCCCGGAGCCGCCGACCCGGTCGAGGTGACCAGCCGCTGGTTCACCCGTGGCGGACGTCCCTGGTTCCCCGTCTCCGGCGAGTTCCACTACAGCCGCTACCCGGCCGGGGGGTGGGAGGAGGAGCTGCTGAAGATGAAGGCGGCCGGAGTGACGGCCGTCGCCAGCTATCTCATCTGGATCCATCACGAGGAGACCGAGGGCCGGATCCGCTTCGACGGCGACCGCGACCTGCGCCGCTTCGCCGAACTCTGCGCCCGTCACGGCCTCGACTTCATCCCGCGCATCGGACCCTGGAGCCACGCCGAGGTACGCAACGGCGGGCTGCCGGACTGGCTCCTCGCCCGCGCCCGCGCACCCCGCACCGACGAACCCGCCTACCTGGAACCCGTACGCGGCTGGTTCACCGCGATCGCCGAGCAGCTGAAGGGGCTCGACCGGGCGCACGGCGGTCCGATCGTCGCCATCCAGATCGAGAACGAGCTGTACGACCGGCCCGGCCACCTCCTCACCCTGAAGCGGATGGCGCAGGAGGCCGGGCTGAGCGCACCGCTGTGGACCTCGACAGCCTGGGGCGGCGTGCAACTCCCGCCCGACGAACTGCTTCCGCTGTACGGCGGCTACACCGAGACCTTCTGGACCGAGTGGGACGGCGGCTGGTCCGACACCTGCCGCAAGCACTTCTTCTTCACCCGCCAGCGCGACGACGAGGGCATCGGCGCCGATCTGAGACCGACACACGTGCGCGGCGGAGAACCCGCGCCGACCGACCGATTCCCCTGGGCCACCTGCGAGTTGGGCGGCGGAATGGCCGTCGCCTACCACCGTCGGCCGCGTGTCGACGCCGCCGACGTCGGCGCACTGGGGCTCACGAAGATCGGGTGCGGCTCGGTCTGGCAGGGCTACTACATGTTCCACGGCGGCACCAACCCGGCGGGCGAACTGACCACCCTCCAGGAGTCGCACGCCACCGGCTACCCGAACGACCTCCCCGTCCTGACGTACGACTTCCAGGCACCGCTCGGCGAGTACGGGCAGTACCGGCCATCGTACGACGAACTGCGCCTCCAGCACCTGCTGTTGGCGGACCTCGGCGATCGCATCGCGCCCATGGATTGCGTGTTGCCGGAGCGGCAGCCGGCCGGGCAGGACGACCTGGAGACGCTGCGCTGGGCGGTCCGGAGCGACGGTGACTCCGGCTTTCTCTTCGTCAACAACCATCAGCCGCACGAGCCGTTGCCGGACCGCCCGGACACGTCGTTCACCGTGGAGTTCCCCGAAGTCTCCGAACTTACGTTTCCCAGTGCGCCAGTGACTGTCCCTCAAGGTGTCTATTTCTGCTGGCCGTTACGGCTCGACGTGGCCGGACTGCGGCTCGACTGGGCCACCGCACAGCCGGTGTGCACGGTCGACGCCGGTGGACGTACCGTCCTCGTGCTGGCCGCCACGGACGGCATTCCCGTCGAGCTGGCCCTGGACATCGCAACCCTGAGGTACGTGCACACGCCCATGGGGCAGGTCGTGTCCGCTGACGGACGCTTCCTCGTCACCGGGCTGCGACCCGGCACCGATGCCCTCGTCGAGGTCGGGACGCCGGACGGCGGACAGGTCGGCCTGCTGGTGCTGGACGAGGCAACCGCCCGTACCGCCTACCGGGGTATGGCCTGGGGCGCCGAGCGACTGGTCCTGTGCGGCGACGGGGCCGGGGTCGTCTTCGACGAGCCGGCCGGGGAGGTGCGGCTGCACAGTGCGGCGGCGGAGACGTCGTTCGCCGCGCTGCCCGCCCCCGCGACGCCTCCCGGGGAGAATTTGGGAGTCGCCGCCGACGGGGTGTTCACCCGGTACACGCTCCCGGCGGGCGGCAGCTCAGGCACCCTCGACGTGTCCCTCGTCCGGGCGGCCGGACCCGCACCCGACACCGTCACCGGCGTACTCGACCGGGCCAGTGCACCCGCTGACAAGCACTTCGACACGTCAGCCGCCGAGTACCTCATCGGCCTACCGGACGAACTCCCGCGCACCGGAACGCTGTTGCGTATCCACTGGACCGGTGATGTGGCCCGCGCGTATGCGGGGGAGACGCTGGTCGCCGACCAGTTCTTCGCGGGGCGGGTCTGGGAGATCGGCCTCGACCGCCTTCCGGACGGCATCCTGCGCGCCGTCGGCGGGCTGCGGGTGAAGGTGCTGCCGTTCGCCGCCGACGCACCCGTGCACCTGCCGGTGCCCGTGCCGGCCGGGGAGGCCGCGATCACGCGCGTCGAGTGGGTCACGGTCCGGACTCACGTGATCTTGGGGTAGGGCCTGTCGGTGGTGACCGGCGCCCGGCGGCCTATCCTGTGGGCCAGCCGGGCGGGACTCGACCGCCACCCGCGGGACGAAGCCGAAGGATGCATCCCCATGATCCGAAGTGCCGGTGGCGGCGCCGCTCCCAAGGGGCGCAGCCGACGCAACTTCGCGGGAACGCGGCCGGTGATGGACGACGTGGCACGGCTGGCCGGCGTCTCCAAACAGACCGTGTCGAGGGTGCTCAACGACAATCCGGCCGTCCGGGCCGAGACCCGCGAGGCGGTGCTGGAGGCCATGCGTTCGCTCGGGTACCGGCCGAGCCGCAGCGCGCGTTCGCTGGCCAGCGGGCGGACCCGGATGCTCGGGGTGATCTCCTTCGACGCGGCCCGCTACGGACCCGCCTCCACCCTCACCGCGATCAACACCGCCGCCCAGGACGCCGGCTACCTGCTCAGTTCCATCGCCCTCGACACCGCCGACCGGGACACCGTCGTCCAGGCCGTGGACCGGCTGTCGGCGGAGGGCGCCGACGGGGTCATCGCCATCGCGCCGCAGCGGCGGGTCGGCCGGGCGCTCGCGGAGGCCCACCTCGACATCCCCCTCGTCGTGATGGACAACGCCCTCGGCGACGACACTCCGATGGTCACCGCGGACTCCCGCGGCGGAGCACGCGCGGCCACCGAACACCTGCTCGACCTTGGTCACCGTACGGTCCGGCACATCGCCGGACCGACCGGCTGGACCTCCGCCGAACGCCGGGCGGCGAGCTGGCGCGAGAGCCTGGAGAAGGCCGGGGCGGAGGTGCCCGAGCCGCTCGTCGGTGACTGGAGCGCCGACTCCGGGTACGAACTGGGCCGGCGGCTCGCCCGCGATCCGGACGTCACCGCGGTCTTCGCCTCCAACGACCAGATGGCGCTCGGCGCGCTGCGTGCCTTCCACGAGGCCGGCCGCCGGGTCCCGGACGACGTCAGCGTCGTCGGCTACGACGACATCCCGGAAGCCGCCCATCTGCTGCCCCCGCTCACCACCATCCGCACCGACTTCCAGGAGATCGGCACCCGGTCGCTGCGGCTGCTCCTCGCGCGGATCGACGGTCGGGCGGACACGGGTACGAAATCGGACGCAGGCCTTGTCACCGTCATCCCCGCCCACCTCATCGTGCGGCGCAGCACGGGTCCCGCACCGGCCTGAACCGGGCCGGTGGCGACAGGTGGGGGCGGCGGGTTTCGACGATAAGGCCCCTGAGGTGCTGGCGGAGTCCGCCGGGGTGTTCGGGCTGCTCGCCTCGCCCGCCCGGCTGCACATCGTGTGGGCGCCGGCGCAGGGCGAGAGCGATGTGACCGGGCTCGCCGACCGGGTCGGCGGCGCGCTGCCCGCGGCCGGCCAGCACCTCACCAGACCGAGACTGGCCGGGCTCGTACGGGCACGGCGCGAAGGACGCCGGCAGGTGTACTTCGCCGACGACCCCGACATTCGTCACCGTCGTACGGCTGCTGGTCGGGGGGCGGGCCGACAGGGTTGAGAACACCCCCGTACGGTGCCTCCGTGGAGTCCGATCTCCGGACGCCGCAACGGCTCGACCGCTTCTCGCGCGGTCTGACCGACGGCGAGGCCGAGGCCCGGTCGGCGGCGGTCGGCGAGAACATCGTCCCGGTGGCCCGGCCGGTTCGTACTGAGTCCGCGGGACCCCTTCACCGCCGTACCGCTCTGTCTCGGGCTCGTTCCGGGGTCCGTCACGGCCTGGGGGACGGCCTCGGTGATCCTGTCGCTGGTCGCCGTCAGCTGTGTGCCGCGCGCCTCGGGCGAGCATCGAGCGGAACGTTTTCTCGGTGGGCTGCGCGAGCTGGTCGCCGGTGCCGCGACGGTCCTGCGCCGCCCGGAGGCGAGCTGGTCGCCGCAGGACCGGGAGATCCCGGTTGCCGACCTCCACTCGGCCCGGTTCACCGAGAACTGCTCACCCAGGCCGTGGCGATGCTGCTCCTGCGCGGCGGCGGGGGCCGGGCCGCGGGTCGGGCGGGCGGCGCCGCGCTCGCCACCGTCGGCCTGCCACCGTCGGTGTCCCCGCGCTCGGCCCGCCGCTGGGGCTGGGCGGGCTGGCGGGCCGTACCACGCGGCTCTGGGGGTCGTGCTGGGGCCGTACGGGGGTGCTCTCGCCGTCGCTCGGCGCCGACGGGGTGTCTGTCAACCGTAGGTCAGGTTCGAGCAGGGGCTGTCGTCCGCCGAGCGGGCTCCCTCGGCGACGTCCTCCGGGATCGTGGTGGGCTGCGGCGCGGCCGTGGAGCCGCCCGTGTACGACTCGCCGACGACCACGTTGACCCCCGTCCCCGGCACCGGCTGGATCGCCGCGCCGGGAAAGGCACGGGCCACGGTCTGGGCGTCCGACTTGTGCTCGGGGCCGTACTCGATGACCGTCGTCGTATGGTCCTGGCTGCGCGCGGTGGCCGTGCCGGTGACCGTGAAGCCGTCGGCGGTCAGCTCGGCGGCGGCCTTCGCGGCCAGGCCGGTGACGGTGGTGCCGTTGTAGACGGTGACGGTGATTCCCTTGCCGGACACGGGAGTCGGAGTGGCCGTGGGACGGGTGCTCGGGGAGGCATTCTTCCTGCCGCTCGCGTCCTTGCCGTCCAGCGTGCGGTCCGCCTTGAGGGCGGCCCAGAGTTCACTGGCGTCCGGTTCGACGATCGCGACGCGTGCACCCTCGTACCGCCACGGGATGGTGACGAACTTCGTGTTGTGCAGGTCGATGTCCTTCAGTGTCATCGCGAAGGAGATCAGCTTGTCGGCGGAGTGGAGACCGGGGTCGACGGTCAGGGACTTGGTGGCCGCGTCGGCGAGGGGCAGCAGCTTGGTCGGCGTCAGGCCGTTGCCCTTCACCTCCTTCAACAGGCTCGCCACGAAGGCCTGTTGGCGTTTGATACGGCCTATGTCGGAGCCGTCGCCGATGCCGTGCCGGATCCGCACGTAGTCCAGCGCCTGCTGCCCGGAGACCGTCTGCTCGCCCTTCTCGAAGAGCAGCTTGCCGCGCGTGGTGAGGTTGGGGTTGAGATCCCGCTGGTACACGTTCTGGGGGAGGCAGACCTTCACCCCGCCCACCACGTCGGTGAGCGCGGCGAAGCCCTTGAAGTCGACGACGACGGTGTGGTCGACACGCAGACCGGTGATGTGCTCGACCGTGTTCTGGGTGCAGGCGGGGTTGCCCCTGGCGGTCTCGCCGACCGAGTAGGCCTGGTTGAACATGGTGTTCGGCTGTGCGGTCGTCCACTTGCCGTTCGGCAGCTTGCAGGGCGGGATCGTCACCAGGGTGTCGCGGGGGATGGAGACGGCGACGGCGTTCTTGTGGTCGGCGTAGAGGTGCAGCAGGAAGGCGGTGTCGGAGCGGCCGATGTCGTTCACGTCGCCGCCGCCGAGCGCCGCGTTGCCGTCGTTGCGCGCGTCCGAGCCGATGACCAGCACGTTCTCGCCCTTGGACGAGTCGGCGGCGGGACGGTCGTCGGAAAGGCCGCCCGCGTCGAATGTCTTGATGTCGCCGTCGAGCTTCAGATAGACCCAGCCGGCGCCGGCCGCGACGAGCAGCAGGAGCGAGAGGCAGACGGTCAGTGCCGGCCGCCCTCTGCGTCCCGGCCTGCGCCCCCGCGTGCCCGCGGCGGGCCGGTGGCGCGCGGGTACGGCCCGCCTGCTGCTGGTGGTCATCGGCGCCCTTCTGACGTCTCACCTTGGTTGTGCAGTTGCGCAGAGTGGCAACTGTTATGTGTGACGAAAGGAAGGGCGGTGAGGTTGTGCTCCGAAACGGACTGGAACCGTGGCACCTGCTGCTCGTGGCGATCGTCTTCATCGCGATGTTCGGTTCGAAGAAGCTGCCGGACACGGCACGCGCCAGGGGCAGTTCGATGCGCATCCTCAAGAACGAGGCGCGGGCGATGAAGGCGGACGGGCCGGTGGGGGAGGGGTCTTCGCAGGTGGGGGGTCTCTCCGCTCGGCCCGTCGTCGATCGGTAGGATCATCCGCATGGCCGCTTCCGAACCGACCATCCTCGCGACCTCCGGCGGACACCGCACGGGCGGCCGGACCATGGTGGCGTTCGACGCCCTCGTGCATCACGCCGTCGACCTCTCCGGCGCCCACGGCCGCAGGCCACGCGTCCTGTACGTCGGGACGGCCATCGGGGACGCCGAGCACTTCACCGCCCGTATGGGCGAGGCCGCCCGGGTCGCGGGCTTCGACCTCATGCCGTTGCAGCTCTTCCCCATGCCCAACCTCGATGACGTCGAGGGCACGGTGCTCGAACAGGACGTCGTCTGGGTCATGGGCGGCTCGGTGGCGAATCTGCTGGCGGTGTGGCGGGTGCACGGCCTCGACCGGATCATGCGGCGCGCCTGGGAGGCCGGCGTGGTACTCAGTGGCGTGAGCGCGGGTTCCCTCTGCTGGTTCAGGGGCGGCACCACCGACTCTTTCGGTCCCGAACTCCGTCCGCTCAACGACGCGTTGGGATTCCTGCCGTACGGCAACGGAGTGCACTACGACAGCGACGCGGGCCGCCGCCCGCTGGTCCACCGGCTCGTCGCCGACGGCACCCTGCCCACCACGCACTGCACCGACGACGGGGTCGGCCTCGTCTACCGAGGGACCGAACTCGTCGAGGCGGTCGCGGAGTTGCCGGGCAGGGGTGCCTACGTCGTGAGGTGCGAAGATGAGTCGGTGGTGGAGGAGCGCATCGAGCCGCGCAGGCTGCCTTCTCCGGTGTCTTCCTGACCGTCCGCCGCGGATTCGGCGGTCACCGGGGCAGCCTCGGCTGCCTTTCGCTGCCGCTTGTCCCTGCGCCGCTGACGGCGGCTGACACGCGGTTCCTGGTCCGGGAGCCAGCCGAACGCCATACAGCTGCCTACGGCTCCCAGGGTGAGGCCGACGAAGAAGCCGCCGAGGTTCGAGGTGACCCACGTGCCCAGCGTGAGCATGATGCCGACGATCGAGTAGAACAGGCGTTGCGCGGGATTGAAGATGATCAGCAGACCGCACACCATCATCAGCGTCGGCAGCAGATAGCCCGCCAGCCCCTGCATACCGATGTGCAGGACGACCTTCAGCGACGCCTTCACGGTGAACAGGATCTCCGCGCCGCCCAGGGTGAGCAGCACCCCGGCCAGGAACGGACGGCGGGCCCGCCAGGTTCTGAAGGCGGGCCCCACCCCCTGTTTGTCGATGGCCGACATCAGCAACCCGACTCGCTGAAGCTCAGCTTCAGCCCGGGCAGCTTGAACACGGCCGCCGTGGTCGCGTAGTTGGTCTGCCGCAGATTGGCGATGTGGACGGTGTCCGCCTGCTGGCTGAAGACACCGGCCGGACCCTTGACGCCCGCCTTGGTGAGCGTGCTGGCGTCGTTGCCGATCTCGATGTTGGTGAAGGACGCGTTGCCCGACAGCTCGGTGGAGTCGGTCGTCAGGTCGGTCGCGCTCACCGGAGTGCCGCTGCTGCCCGCCTTGATCAGCAGGTTGACCCCTCCGAGGTCGACGCTCTGGCACAGCTTGGTGAGCGTCGCGCTCTTGATCGCGGAGGTGACGATGAGCACCTGGCCGCCGGTGTCACCCTCGTTCGGGCTGTTCTCGATCATGTGGTCGAGGCCGCCGAACTGCTCGAAGCCGGTGCCGTTCAGCTCGGTCGCGGTGACCGTGAACGGCATGCCCGAGATGGCGAACTGGACGCCCAGGGCGCCCTCGGCGGTGAGAACCGCGAGCGTCGCGGCGACCAGGGCCGCCGGCACCGCCATCACGGCGGCGCGGCGTCCACGGACCCGCCCGCGTCGTTCGGAGCCCTTTCCGGCACCATCGAAGAATTCGGACACGTTGGAGGATCCCGCGCCCCCGTCGCCTCCGGAGGCGTTGCCGCCCTCCGGCTGCTCGGGGTTGGATCCGGCGGACGACGAGACGTCCGAGGACGAGGCCATGGCTGCTCCCATTGCATAGATCAGTGCGTCAGTGCTGGTCGGGCTTCAGTGGCGCGTTGTCCTGGCGCGGACAGCGGCTGAGGCGAAACGTCTCCTCGCAACTCCCGGCGGTTGCAAGGGCTTTCACGGTTACGCTCCAGTAGCCGCCGAGGAAGTTACCCGTGGTTACTTTCGAGGGTCAAGGGAGTTGTGGAAAAAGGGTGCGGATTATGCGCCACCTGTGACTTCGCGGCGGGATCGAGGGCCGTCCGGGGCGTCCGGAGGGCTCTTCGGGGGATGTCGCAAGGGTTCGGAGAAGCGCGCGCAAGTTCAAGCAAAGTGCAATCGATGACATCAACTTCCGTTCGATGCCTTGACGTTGACGGTCCCTCAGGTCTAGAACTCTCGTGGTTTCCCCGGATCCGTGGCGCCGGATCCGCAGCGGTGGAGTCACCGCTCTTCCCGGACTCACAGCTCGTTCCGAAGTCCGCCTCCGAGGCACCGGCACGGCCGTTTCCCCCCTGGGCCGCCGCCGGTTCGCCCTGTCCCGCCCGGTCCGGCAGGAAGCCTCCCTCCAAGCCTTCCTGCCGGTCACCGGCCGGTTGTCGTTGCCGGTCCGTCATGTACGGAGAAGGCATAACGGATCGGCACCGGCGTCTTTCCCGCGCCCTTCATGCGTCCTGTGCGCGTTCGTTCGCGCGTCCTGACCCCGACGACACCACCCCCCCAACCCCCCACCCCCACCACCCCCAGTTCCAGAAAGAGGCACCCGCAATGCGTACTCGTACCCGCTCCGCCCTCGCCCTCGCCGCCGCCGTAGCCGGACTCTCGGTCGCCGCGGTCACCCCCGCGTCCGCCGCCGACACCGTGCTCACCGTCAACAGCGCGGCCGGCGACGCCGTCGCCGTGGGCGACGTCCTCAGCGCCTCCCTCGCCACCGGCACCGCGGCCACGCTCTACTCCAGCGCGACCGGCACCAGTGGTGTCTCGTGCGCGGCGTCGACCTTCACGGCGGAGGTCACCGACAACCCCGCGGCGCCCGGCATCGCGACCGAGACGGTCACCGCACACACCTTCGGTAGTTGCACCAGCAACGTCCTCGGTGTGCTCGGGGTGACCAGCGTGACCGTCAACAACCTGCCGTACACGACCGCGGTGAGCTCCGACGGCGCCGTCACCGTCACCCCGGCCGAGGGCTCCACCATCCAGACGACCGTGGTGCTGCGCACCCTGCTGGGCAGCATCAACTGCGTCTACCAGGCACCCAGCCTGTCGGGCACGGCCGGTGAGGCCGACAACAGCATCAACTTCACCGCCCAGGCGTTCACCAAGTCGTCCGGTTCGTCGCTGTGCTTCAGCAGCGGCTACTTCACCGCCAAGTACGCCCCCGTGCAGGACGTGACGCAGGGCGATGCCACGGTCTTCGTGAACTGAGATTTGATCAACAGGCGGCTGTGCGGACGGTGTTCACCGGCGGCGCAGCCGCAGAACGAGGGCGGCGACCACGGCGAGCAACACGGCTGCGGCGCCGCCCGCGACCACCTGCCGCGGCCCGGCGTCGTCGGTGGCTGACGCCACCGGGGTGCCGGTCACGGTGCCGGCCTGTGGGGCGGCGGAGTCGGCGGACTCCGCCGCCCGTCCCGTCTCCACGGCCTGTGCCGGTTGCCCGGCCGGATCGGTCGGAGTGGCCCGCCCGGTCGGAGTGGTCGGCCTGGGCTGCGCCGCGGGAGTGGCGGTGGCGGACGCCCTGGAGCTGCCGGAGCCACCGGATCCGCCGACGCTGCTCTTCGCTTCCGGGAACACCACGTCCGAGCAGGAGTAGTACGTGTCCGGCGTACTGGAGTTCTGCCAGACCGTGTACAGCACATGGCGCCCGGTACGGTCCGGCGGCAGCGTCATCACGACGCGGTACGCGTCGCCCGTCATCGCGGGATCCGTGACCTCGGCGAACGGCCGGTCCGGCAGGTCGGACCACGTCAGCGGCTCGGCCGGGTCGTACCCGGGCTTCGTCAGGAACATCTTGAACGTGCCGGTGTGCGGGATCGTCGAGCGGTACGTCATCGTCAGCCGCGCGCCCGGCGACAGCGTGGTCGAGGGCCAGTCGGAGCGCGCGAGGTCGAGCCCCCGGTAGTCGGGCAGCCCGCCGCTGCACAGGCGGCCGTCGGGGATCACCGCGCGGTCCCGGCCCTTCACGTTCGCGACCCGCAGGTTGTCCCAGAAGGTGAAGGGCGCCCCGCCGTTCGCGGTGAGCGCCGCCCGGCAGGCCGCCGTACCGGCCGTACTGCCGCCGTCGGGGGAGCAGGCGAAGGCCCGACTGACGGGTGTCGTCGGCGCACCGTGCGCCTGCGCGGGACCCGCCGTTGACAACGTGAGCAGCAGCGGCGCCGCGACGGCGGCGGTGCCGGCGAGTACGGCGACCGGGAACGTTCGGCGGCGGGCGGTCATCCGGGACGTCTCCTCGACCGAGGGGGAACAGTTCTGCTGCCGGCCGACCCGGGACGGGTCTGCCTTCGGGCAGTACGGGAAGCGGGCGCGTCGCGTTCAACCGGCGGACGGCACCTGGAGGCAGGACGTCAATCCTGCCTCGCCCCTGCCTTACCGGTCACGACGACCTGTCCCAGGCGCCGGCAATCCACCGCAACTCACCCAACCCGGTCAACTGGCCGCTGTTCAGGGGCGGTTTTCGGTGATCAAGGGTGGGGATCCGGACTGATCGAGGGTTTCCCCTGTATCCGGATGACCTTCCCTTTGCCTACTGTTCCACCACAGCCGCCCCATAGGTAACCCCGGAACGGGCCGCTCGCGCTTGGCCGGCCACCGCGCCGCTTTTCGAACCGCACCCCCCGCCGCTTCGACGACGAAGCGATTCGCCCGCCACTCCTCGCCGCCCGCGCGGCCCGGAGTACGGCCCCGAAAGGCAAGCCCTTGCGTACCTCACCCACCCGTGTCACGGGGCGGAAGCTGATATCCGCCGCCGCTGTCTCCGCCGCTCTGGTGGCCGCGGCCACCACCTCGGTCGCCTTCGCCCAGGAGCCCGCCGCCTCCGCCGCCCCGGAAGCCGCCGCGCAGGCGGTCGCCGCCCCGGCCGAGCGACTCATCGTCGGCTACAAGGCCGGCGCCGCCGAGGCCAAGTCGAACCAGGCCGCCGACGCCGACGCCGTCACCAAGGGCAAGGCGGCCGGCGAGAGCCTGGGCTTCCAGCGCCGCCTCGGCACCGGTGCTGCCCTCGTCGACCTGGGCGAGCAGCTCAGCAAGGCGGACGTCGCCGACGTCATCGCCGAGTACCAGGCCGACCCGCAGGTCGCCTACGTCGTGCCGGACCGCCTCAACAAGCCGCAGGCCGACCCGAACGACACCGAGTACAGCAAGCAGTGGGACCTCTTCGAGGCCACCGCGGGCATGCGCGTCCCGGGTGCGTGGGACACCGCGACCGGCAGCGGTGTGACCGTCGCCGTCATCGACACCGGCTACGTCACCCACTCCGACCTGGCCGCCAACATCGTCGCGGGCTACGACTTCATCTCCGACACCGCGGTCTCGGTGGACGGCAACGGCCGTGACAGCAACCCGGCCGACCCGGGCGACTGGTCCGCAGCGAACGAGTGCCAGGCCGGCGCCCCCGCCAGCGACTCCTCCTGGCACGGCACGCACGTCGCGGGCACCATCGCCGCGGCCACCAACAACAACAAGGGCGTCGCGGGCATCGCGTACAACGCGAAGATCTCCCCGGTGCGCGTCCTCGGCAAGTGCGGCGGCTACGACTCCGACATCATCGACGCCATCACCTGGGCGTCCGGCGGTACCGTCTCCGGCGTCCCGGCCAACGCCAATGTCGCCAAGGTCATCAACATGAGCCTGGGCGGTGGCGGATCCTGCACCTCCGCCACCCAGACCGCGATCAACAACGCCGTCAACCGTGGCACCACGGTCGTCGTCGCGGCGGGCAACAGCAACGCCAACGCCGCCAACTACTCCCCGGCGAGCTGCAACAACGTGATCTCGGTGGCCGCGCTCAGCCGCACCGGCGCCAAGGCCTCGTACTCCAACTTCGGCTCCACCGTGGACATCGCGGCCCCGGGCGGCCAGACCAGCACCGGCACCGCCAACGGCATCCTGTCCACACTGAACTCCGGTACGCAGGGTCCGTCCACCGAGTCGTACGCCTACTACCAGGGCACCAGCATGGCCGCCCCGCACATCGCCGGTCTCGCCGCGCTGATGAAGTCGGCGAACTCCTCCCTGACCCCGGCCCAGATCGAGTCGGCGATCAAGACCAACTCCCGTGCCCTGCCCGGCACCTGCTCGGGCGGCTGTGGCGCCGGCCTGGCCGACGCCACCAAGACCGTGCAGGCCGTGAGCGGCACCGGTGGCGGTACGACCGGGTCGGTCTTCTCCTCCACCACCGCCGTCTCCATCCCGGACAACGGCTCCGCAGTCGAGTCCTCGATCGCCGTCAGCGGCCTTACCGGCAACGCTCCCTCGGCCCTCCAGGTCGGCGTCGACATCACCCACACCTACCGCGGTGACCTGGTCATCGACCTGGTGGCGCCCGACGGCACGGCCTACCGGCTGAAGGCATCCAGCACCTCGGACTCCGCCGACAACGTGAACACCACGTACTCGGTGAACGCCTCCAGCGAGGTCGCCAACGGCACCTGGAAGCTGCGCGTCCAGGACGTGGCCTCCGCGGACACCGGCAGGATCAACGGCTGGAACCTCACCTTCTGATCTTCTGGTCCTCAGGCCCGGTGCGGCCAGCCACCCGCCGGTTCAGGTGAACTGACGGTGTGACATGAACGGGCGGGCCGGTCGGCGTGGATGGACGCCGGCCGGCCCGCCGTCGTGTGTGCGAGCCCCTGGTTCGTCACCCGGGAGCGGGGCCGCCGAACTCCGCCAGATGCTCCGCCGTCCACTCCCGGTACCCGCGCGCCGACCGGCCCAGCAACTCCGCCACGGTCGGCTCCACCTGCCCCTTCGACCCGTGCCGTCCCCGCGCGGCACTCTCCGCGAGGGCGTGGGCGACCGGTTCCGGATATCGTGCGAGCAGTCCCCGCAGTACCTGATCCTCGGTCAGTTCTACGAACTTCAGTCGCCGTTGCAGCAGCTCGCCCAGGATCTCCGTCTGTTCCACCGGAGTGATCCCGGCTGGTCCGGTGAGCGCGTACGCCCGCCCCGCGTGCCCCGCCGCGTCCGTGAGTGCCCCTACTGCCACATCCGCGATGTCCCGCGGGTCGATCGCCGCGGTCGCCACCGTGCCGTCCGCGCCCCGCACCACGCCCTCCGCCCGGATCGAACGGGCCCAGCCCAGCGTGTTGGACATGAAGGCGCGCGGTCGCAGCAGGGTCCAGGACAGGCCCGAGGCACGCAGCAGCCGCTCGTTCTCCCGCTGCCACTCCGTGACCAGATCGGTGGCGCCGGGCTCGGTCACCGACAGCGTGGTCAGCTTCACCGTGTGCCCGACTCCCGCCGCGCGGGCGGCCGTCAGGAAGTTCTCGTCATGGGCATGCGTCAGCGGGTTCGCGGTGACGAGCAGCGCCGACCGTACGCCGGTCAGTGCCCGGCGCAGACTGGCGGGGTCCTCGAAGTCCCCGCCCACCACCTCGGCGCCCGGGCCCGCGAGGGCGGCGGCGCGGGCGGGGTCGCGGGCCAGCAGCCGTACCGGCTCGGTGGCGGGAAGGCGCCTGGCCACCAGACGGCCGACGGTGCCAGTCGCGCCGGTCAGCAGGATCACGACGCCTTCAGGTCGGGGGAGTCGATCGACGAGAGGACCCGGGCACCCCGGTCCTCCCTGCTGTCGAGGCCGAGCAGCAGCCCCGGCACCGCGATGCTCGGCAGGATGTGCGCCCACAGCACGGACAACCGGTGGCCGAGATCCGCCCGGTCGGTCATCGCCCGCGACATCAGCTGAATGCCGGTGAAGCCGCCGACCAGCAGGTCCACCGTCTCCGGTGGATCCACCGTGGGCAGCAACTCGCCCTGCTCACGGGCCTGTTCCATCAGCGACGTCAGTCGCTCCGACCACTGCCGGAAGGGCTCCGAGTGGTCGACGTGGTTCGGCGTCTCCTGGTCGACCGCCAGCCGGACGCTGCCCCGCAGCAGGGAGTTGGTCAGCAGTCGCTGGCCGACCACGAACGTCATGTCGATGATCTCCTGCAGCTTGCAGGGCTGCGACGGCACACTGCCGAACGGCACCTGCTCGTCGAGCACCGCCTGCGCGAGCGACTCCTTGGAAGGGAAGTGGAAGTACAGGGCGCCCTTGGTGACCTCGGCCCGTTCCAGCACCATCGCGATGGTCGTGGAGGTGTAGCCGTGCTCGTCGAATACCGCGCCCGCCGCTTCCAGGATCGCCCTGCGCGTCCTGATGGCGCGCTCCTGCTTCGCCATAAGAGGCCCTCCCTGGCGCCCAGTTGGCCGGTCTCCGTTGCAGTGCCGAACCGGCGCCGTGCTGGTGCGTGACGGCGCGTGGTCAGGTGCGCCGGAACCGCCGATCATAGGGCCGGGCCGACTGATCTCGTTGAAAACAAACCGGTCGCCTCGTACTCTATCGCTCACCGAGGCGGGCGCCTTTCCGGCTGCCACGCCGTACGTGGGACCGAGGAGAGACATTGCTTCCAATGCCGCAGTCGGCCGAAATCCCGACCATGACAGCGGGCGTTCCGCGTCAACTCGTGCACCGCGCGGCGATCGCGGAAACGTTCCCCACCGGTTGGTCCCGAACGGGGACCGACCGGTTCAGCGTCTCCGCGCAATGGCCGCGTGTCCATTGTTTACACGTGTCGCCCGACCGCACCACGTACGATCCGCTGCTCGTCGTGGAGACCGTGCGCCAGGCCGGAACCCTGCTCAACCACACCGAGTACGAGGTGCCGCTGGACCACCAGTTCGTGCTCCAGGAATTCCGGATCACCACATTCCCCGAGCACCTGGGCGTCGGACCGGTCCCGGCCGAACCCGTGGTCGACATCACCTTCGCCGACATCCGTCATCGTGGCAAGCGCCTGGTCTCGGCCCGTTATGAGGCCGACGTACGGCTTGACGGCGAGTTGGTCGCGCACGCCGACGTCGCCTTCACCTGCACCAGCGGCGCCGTCTTCAGCCGGTTGCGCGGCGGCCGGAGCGCGGCCACCGTGACCGCGCTGCCCGTTCCGCCGGGCCTGCCGGCCACCGAGGTGGGCCGGGACGCGGCGGCCGATGTGGTCCTGGCGCTTCCCCGGCAGGCCGATGGTCACTGGCAGTTGCGAGTTGATACCGGTCATGCTGTTTTCTTCGACCATCCGCTTGATCACATACCGGGCATGCTGCTCCTGGAGTCCGCGCGGCAGGCCGCGCTCGCGCGAACGGGCACCGGCGGCGGCCTGATACCGGTGGCCTTCGACACGACGTTCCACCAGTTCGCCGAACTGGACGTGCCCACCTGGATCGAGTCCACGTGTGAAGGCGGCGGGGCCCTGAAGGTCGTGGGAACACAGGAGGGGCGCACGGTTTTCGAGTGTGTGGTGGGCACCGCGGAACGGTCGGCTATCTTGTACAGGGAGTAAGAAACAAACGGCATATCCCGTTTTTCTTCAGGGAGTTCGGGAGCTCCGACGGTGGGGAGGGGTGGCGCCGATGGCGAGGCAGTTACGCGCCGAGCAGACCCGAGCGACGATCATCACGGCCGCGGCCGACCTGTTCGACCGCCACGGTTATGAATCGACCAGCCTGAGCGACATAGTCGAGCACGCCCATGTCACCAAGGGCGCCCTCTACTTCCACTTCGCGGCGAAGGAGGATCTGGCCCACGCCATTCTGGAGATCCAGTCCAGGACCTCCCGGCGGATGGCCAGAGAGATCGACGGCCGCGGCTGCTCCTCGCTCGAAGCGCTGATCCGTATCACCTTCGGGCTCACGCGGATGGCTGTCGAGGGCCCGGTCTCCAGGGCGGGCCTGCGTCTCGCCGCCGGCGACGTGGTCGTACGGCCGCCTCTGCGACACCCGTTCCGAGAGTGGTCGGAGATCGCCTCCGGCAAACTCCTCGGCGCGGTCAAGGAGTCCGACGTACATCCGGACGTCGACGTCGACGCGATGGCGCACTCCCTCGTCAGCTTCTTCGTCGGCAGCCGTGTGGTCAGTCGCGCGGTGGAGCCGGTGGCGCGCCAGCCCCGCCGGACGGCGGACATGTGGCGGCTCACCATCCGGGCGCTTGTCCCGACGCCGAGGCGGGCGCGGTATCTGAGTCTGGTGGCGCAGTTGGAGCGGGAGACAAGAGCGGTGGCGTGAGACGGGCGGCGCGGGCGGTGGTCCGGTGTGCGGGCCGGGCGGTTCGGTCCGAGCGGTCCGAACTGGGCTGTGGGTTTCGGGCCGCATGTCCGCGCGCGGTGACGTCCCGGGGCGCGCGGTTTCGCGGACGGTACGGTGAGACGCATGCCTGCCTCCGACTCCGTGTCCCCGTCCGTGATCCTCGGCAACGAGGAGGGCTCCTTCCCCTGGAGCGTGCTGGCCGAACGGCATCCCGCGCTCATCCAGAAGGTGCGGGACGCCTTCCCGTACGGCCCGGAGCAGCATCGCGCCCTCGACGCACTCCTCAAGAACTGCACCGAGGGAGTCGTCGAACCGCTCCCCGCCGGGGCCCAGGACCGGGATCAGTGGGAGGAGTGGGGGACCCACCAGTATGCGGGCCGGTCCTGGTTCGACGTGCCGTGGCTGTGGGCGGAGGGGTACTTCTACCGTCAGCTTCTCGAAGCGGTCGGGTACTTCGGGAGTCGCGGGGCGAGCGGTGGGGGTCGCGAAGCCGGGGGTGCCTGGCGAGGGATCGACCCCTTCCGCCCTTTCAAACTCGCCGAACTGGACGCCCCCGAGACCGACGGGGAACTGGCCGCACTCGACGACCTGGTGACCAGGCCCGAGGAGGAACAGGCCCGCGCCCTGCTCCACGGGTCGCTCTGGGGCAACCGGGCCGACCTCGGCTTCCGGCTCTCCGGCGCGGACGAAGGAGGGGAGGCGGCGGGAATCGTCGCCGACGACAGTGAGGTCCTCTGGTCGCTGCTCCGGCCCGCCCGGCGCGACGCCGGCACGGTGTGTCTGGTCGCGGACAACGCGGGCCGGGAACTCGTCCCCGACCTGCTGCTCCTGGACCATCTGCTGACCCGGGGATACGCCGAACGCGCCGTCCTGCACGTCAAACCGCACCCGTACTTCGTCTCCGACGCGACGACCGCCGACGTGGTCGACGCCCTGCGCCGGCTTGCCCGAGCGCCGGGGGCGGCCGCCGCGTACGGCCGCCGTCTCTGGTCCGCGATCGGCGACGGCCGGCTCGCGGTACGCGCCCACCCCTTCTCCTGCGCCCCGCTCCCTTACGCCGCGATGCCCGGCGACCTTCGCGGGGAGTTCGCCTCGGCCACGGTCACGGTGATGAAGGGCGACCTGAACTACCGCCGTCTGGTCGGTGACCAACTCCGGCCCCCCACGACGCCGTTCGCGGACGTCACCGCGTACTTTCCCGGCCCGGTGGCCGCCCTGCGAACCCTGAAGTCGGACGTGATCGTCGGCCTCGACGCGCGCACCGAGTCGGCACTCGTCGCCGCGGAAGGGCAGCGCTGGCGTACCAGCGGTACGCGTGCGGTGATTCAGGTGTCGTCGTAGGGCTCGCATGTCGAGTGAACTCACAATGCCCGTCCGGAATCCCGGAATCAATCCTGATTCACGCGATGGTGTGATCATGTGCCGCGCCGTGGATGGCGCGTCCGGGCCAGGGGTAGGGCCCCGCTCATGACACAGCCGTTCGTACTCCCGCACTTCTACATGCCGTATCCCGCGCGGCTGAACCCGCATCTGGACGAGGCGCGTGCCCATTCGACCGTCTGGGCACGGGAGATGGGGATGCTGGAGGGCTCAGGCGTCTGGGAGCAGTCCGACCTCGACGCACACGACTACGGGTTGCTGTGCGCGTACACGCACCCCGACTGCGACGGCCCCGCCCTCTCGCTCATCACCGACTGGTACGTGTGGGTCTTCTTCTTCGACGACCACTTCCTGGAGGTGTTCAAGCGCAGCCAGGACCGGGACGGCGGCAAGGCCTATCTGGACCGGCTGCCCCTGTTCATGCCGCTCGACCTCTCGACACCCGTACCGGAGCCGCGGAATCCGGTGGAGGCGGGCCTCGCCGACCTGTGGGCACGCACGGTTCCGTCGATGTCCGTGGACTGGCGCAGGCGGTTCGCCGTCGCCACCGAGCATCTGCTGAACGAGTCGATGTGGGAACTGTCCAACATCAACGAGGGACGGATCTCCAACCCCGTCGAGTACATCGAGATGCGCCGCAAGGTCGGCGGTGCGCCCTGGTCGGCGGGGCTCGTGGAGTACGCGACCGCCGAAGTGCCCGTCTCCGTAGCGGAGTCGAGGCCACTCAGGGTGCTGATGGAGACCTTCTCGGACGGCGTCCACCTGCGCAACGACCTGTTCTCCTACCAGCGGGAGGTCGAGGACGAGGGCGAGCTCAGCAACGGCGTGCTGGTCCTGGAGACCTTCTTCGGGTGCACGACCCAGGAGGCCGCCGACACCGTCAACGACATCCTCACCTCACGGCTCCACCAGTTCGAGCACACCGCGCTCACCGAAGTGCCCGGGCTGGCCCTTGAGAAGGGCCTCACGCCGGACCACGTCGCCGCGGTGGCCGCGTACACGCGCGGGTTGCAGGACTGGCAGTCGGGCGGCCACGAGTGGCATCTGCGCTCCAGCCGGTACATGAACGAGGGAGCCCTGGGGGAGTCGCGGCCATTCGGAGTCGGCTCCTTCGGAACGTCCGCCGCCAACATCGGCGCGCTCCTGGCCTCGGCCGGCGCCGAACGCCTGCGCGCCTACACGCATGTGCCGTACCAGAAGGTCGGCCCGTCCCTGCTGCCCGACTTCTACATGCCGTTCCGGCTCACCCTCAGCCCGCACCTGGACGGCGCCCGGCACCGCCTCGTCGACTGGACGCACAGCATGGGCATGCTCCAGGAGGGTGTCTGGGACGAGGACAAACTCGCTGCGGCCGACCTTCCGCTGTGCGCGGCCGGCATCCACCCGGACGCGACAGCCGACGCCCTCGACCTCAGCTCCGCATGGCTGGCCTGGGGCACCTACGGTGACGACTACTACCCCCTCGTCTTCGGCCACCGCCGCGACCTGGCCGCCGCCCGCATGTGCACCGAGCGCCTCTCCGCCTGCATGCCCATCGAGGGCGACGGGTTCCCGGTTCCGGTCAACGGCATGGAACGCGGGCTCAGCGACCTGTGGCGGCGTACGACGGTCGCGATGACCCCCGACCAGCAGCGCACGTTCCGCGCGGCGGTGGATGTGATGACCGAGAGCTGGGTGTGGGAACTGGCCAACCAGACCCAGAACCGCATCCCCGACCCGGTCGACTACCTGGAGATGCGCCGCGCCACCTTCGGCTCGGACCTCACGATGAGCCTGTGCCGCATCGGCCACGGCCGGTCGGTCCCGCCTGAGGTCTATCGCAGCGGTCCCGTCCAGTCGCTGGAGAACGCGGCCGCCGACTACGCGATGCTCATCAACGACGTCTTCTCGTACCAGAAGGAGATCGAGTACGAAGGCGAGATCCACAACGGCATCCTCGTCGTCCAGAACTTCTTCGGCTGCGACTATCCGACCGCGCTCGGCATCATCCACGATCTGATGACCCAGCGCATGCAGCAGTTCGAGCATGTCGCCGCCCATGAATTCCCGGTTCTGTACGACGACTTCAAGCTCACGGACGACGCCCGCGAGATCATGGACGGCTATGTGGCCGAGCTGCGGAACTGGCTGTCCGGCATCCTGAACTGGCACCGGCAGGTTCCCCGCTACAAGTCCGACCACCTCGCCGCCAGGTCCCACGGCTTCCTGCCGGACCGCAGCAGCCCGGCCCTGCCGATCGGCTGACGGCGGCCGATCTCCGTCAGCCGAGGCCGCGCACCCGCTCCGCCGTCTTCTCGGCGAGCTCCCGTACGCCCGCGGCGGCGTTCCCCGAGAGCTCGCCGAGTATCGCGTCGGCGGATGCCAGCAGGGCGCGGGCCTCCTCCGGGAGGTCCGCGTCGGCCAGCGCGCGGGTCAGGGCGTAGTGCTCCTCGGCGATGAAACGGCCGAGGTTCACCCCGTGCCAGAGCCGCAGGGACGTGTCCCGGGGGTCGGTGAGGACGGCACGCAACGTCGCCAACGTGGCGGTGGCCTGCGGCAGTCGGTCCAGCTCCCGTTCGAGGCGGGCCTGCGTCAGACGGGCCGACACCCGGGCCCAGGCCGTGTCCTGAAGGCCGGCGAGCAGACGCTGGGCGCGCAACGCTTGGAACCGGTCGCCCAGTTCCCGGAACTCGTGGCTGAGCGCACGCAACGGGGACGTGTCCAGGGCTTCCGGTGTCCCGCCGGGCCGCCGGAGCCGATACTGTCCCAACTCGATCTCGTCCAGCAGGCGGATCAGCGTGACCCGGGCCAGTTCGGTCATGCCCTGGTCGCGGGCCAGCTCCGTCCAGGTGAACGCCGGCTCGTCGGACAAGTCCGTGCCGAACATCGACGTGTCCAGATCCAGCGCCCACCGCCGCAGGTCGGCGCCCGTGCTCCCGGCCCCGGGCATGGCGCTCAGACCGCACGCCGTGTCGAAGTCCGTGTCCCGGACCTCGTGCAGCAGCGGCAGGTCCTCGGCCAGGCCGTGCAGGCCCACCAGGACGGCTCCGAGACGCAGTTCGTCCGTCATCGACGACCGGGCCTCGTACCTCACCAGATGCCGCAGCAGGCCAAGATCGCCGTCCGCGCGGTCGAACTGCGCGGCCCGCAGGGCGAGTCGGCGGCGCAGTGGATCCCGGGCCACCGCGTCCCACGCCGTGGGACCGCCGCCGGCCCGCAGCGCGGCCAGGTCGGCCCGGCCGCGGGCGAGCACCGGCTCCCACAGGGGTGGTCGCGGATGCCGGTCGAGTCGCTCGTAGGCGCCGCCCTCCTCCGTGTTGAGCAGCAGGAAGTCTGGCTCGGTGCGCAGCAGCGCCGAATGCAGCATGCCGATCAGCTCCAGGGGGGAGCGCTCGGGGAGTCCCAGGGCGCCGCGCAGCTCGGCCCGTTCGGCGTCGATGCCGTAGTCCGCGCGGATCTCCTCCTCCGTCTCCGCGACCCGCGCGAGTATCTTCTCCGTACCGTCGGCGGGCGACAGGTCCAGACAGTCGTGCCAGCCGGGCAGGCCGATCACTGTCTCCAGGGCCTCGTCGGCACTGGAGCCGATGACCCCGGCCGAGCCCTCCGAGTCGGCGTACAGGACGGATCCGTCCGCGCACACGAAATACGTACCTCCCGCGCCGTCGCCGGCCACCGGCGTCAGCGGTCCGCCCGAGGCGAGGCGGACGTCCTCTCCGTGATCGGCGCGGCCGAGGTCGAAGTCGAAGGGGAACGCGGCCAGTTCGGTGGCGGAACGGCTCTGCCGCAGCCGCCGCAGGGCGTGGTCGGTCATGCCGCAGAACGTAACAGCACCCACTGACAACAGGATTTTTCGGTTGTTCGGACGCCTATGGCTGCCCATGTCCGACCCTGCGTCAGTCTCACTCGTTCGTGGCTCGTTGTGCGCCGGTGTGCCGGGTAGAGCACCTGCCGGAGGCGAACCATGGAACAGACTGCGCTGCGTCCCAAGCCGATGCCCGGTCAGGAACCGGCCGGCGGCACCACATCCCGCCCGGTCCGGCGTCCGCATGCCGCGCGCCGGCGTGGCCGACGGCTGACGACCCTTCTGTTCGGCCTCTTTCTCGGGGCCGTCCTGATTCTCGCGGGCGTCGGTCTCGGCACGCTCGGTGCCACGGTCATCGGCATGAGCAAGCTCGCGGACCTGCAGCGCCAGGCGGGACCGGGCGGGCAGACGGCGCGACCGGGGGAGGGGCCGGGCGCACGAGGCGGCGCGCCCGCCGAGTCCGGGGCCGGGACCGAGTCCCGGTCCGAATCCGGATCCGGGGCGGGCCCTGCCAGGGCGCCCTCGGGCAGCGCGAGTCCGGCCTCCTCGCCGTCGGTCGTGACCGCGACGCTCGGTGTCGAGGCCGTGGACGCCGAGAAGACGGGAGCCCTGGTCGTGGGTGTCCATGTCCCCGGCCCGGGCTACACCGCCGGCCTCGTTCGGGGGGACGTACTCCTCACGTTCGGCGGTACCCGGGTCGGCTCGGCGGCCGATCTCGCCCGTGTGATCGCAGGCGCCCGCCCCGGTGCCGAGATCACCCTCACGGTCCGTCACCGCAACGGCGGCCATCAGCAGCTGATGGCGATTCCGGGCGTCGTCACCTGACCGCCCCCGTCACACGACCACCCTGAAGTGGCTGGTCAGCCGACCGGCGTCGTCCAGCAGATGAAAGGCGAGGCCGACCGGTGCGTCCCGGTCCGCGACCTGCTCGCCCTCCCAGGGCAGCCGGAGGGTCCAGGTGACCCCCGGGCCGACGAGCAGCGGCCGGCCGGCGAAGGCCGTGGCCGCCGGTGTGTGCGCGTGACCGGTGAGGAGCCCGGCGATCTGCGGCCTGCGCTCCATCAGGGCGGCCAGTCGGCCGGGTCGGCCCAGCTGGTAGGCGTCCGGCAGGGGATGGTGCAGGGCGACCGGCGGATGGTGGAAGGCGAGCAGTGCCGGGACGTCGTCGTCCAGTTCGTCGAGCGTCGCGTCGATCCAGTCGTACGTCTCGTCGTCGAGGGCGCCTTCGTCGCGGCCCGGCACGCTGGAGTCGCACATCAGAACGGCTGCGTCGTCGAAGAAGTGCGCGCTGTTGACCGGCCCCTCGGTGGCGGGCAGACCGAGCAGGGCCTTGCGGTAGGGCGCGCGGCTGTCGTGGTTGCCCGGGCAGGTGAGGACCGGGAAGGGTGCGTCGCCGGTGCGCAGCCCGAGGATGCGCGCGGCCTCCTCGTACTCGGCCTCCGTGCCGTGGTCCGCGATGTCCCCGGTCACCAGCAGGGCGTCCACATGCCCCGGCAACTGCCACAGCCGGTCGCGCACCTGTTCGGCACGCGCCGTGGATCGCGCGGTTCCGTCGAGGTGCAGATCGCTGATGTGGGCGAGTACGAGCATGGCCTTCCGCCTCCTTTAATGGTTCGGGTAGATCTAACCATTAGATCTAATGGTTGCTCAACTCCTCTCCGTTAGTTGTGTGCGTGGCAGGAGCGACGTTCGAGCCGTCAACCGGCTCGCGCCGCCCCGCGCATCCGGGCAGGATGCTGCCCGTAGCCCCTCGCCCTTCCACGGAGGCCCGGATGACCGGTAGCAGGCCCGCGCCCTTCACCGCCGACGACTACCGGGCCCGGATGCGGCGCGCCGCACAGGCAGCCGAGGACGCGGGTCTCGCCGGCCTCCTGGTGGCGCCGGGACCCGACCTCGTCTGGCTCACCGGCTACGCGCCCACCGCGGTCACCGAACGCCTCACCCTGCTGGTCCTGGCCGCCGGACAGGACCCGGTCCTCGTGGTCCCCGCACTGGAGGCCCCGGACGCCGCACACGCGACGGGCGCAGCCGCCCTGACCCTGCGGGACTGGACCGACGGCAAGGACCCGTACGCGGCCACCGCCACCCTCCTCGACGGAGCGGGCCGCTTCGGGGTCAGCGACAACGCGTGGGCACTGCACCTGCTGGCACTCCAGACGACGCTGCCCGGCACCTCGTACGTCTCCCTCACCGAGGGCCTGCCGATGCTGCGCGCGGTGAAGGACGCGGCGGAACTGACCCGCCTGGCAGCCGCGGGCGCGGCTGCCGACGCAACGTACGAGGAGATCCGGGAGGTTCCCTTCGCCGGACGCCGGGAGAGTGATGTCGCGGGCGATCTGGCCGATCTGCTGCGACGGTTCGGGCACTCCCAGGTCGACTTCACGATCGTCGCCTCCGGCCCCAACGGCGCCAATCCGCACCATGAGGCCGGTGACCGTGTCATCGAGCACGGCGACATGGTCGTCCTCGACTTCGGCGGCCTCCTGCACGGCTACGGCTCCGACACCTCCCGCACCGTCCACGCCGGCGAACCGGACGCCGAGCGGCGCAGGGTCCACGACATCGTGCGCGAGGCCCAGGAAGCGGGCTTCCGTGCCGTGCGGCCCGGCGCCGCGTGCCAGGACGTCGACCGGGCGGCCCGCGCGGTCATCACCGAGGCCGGGTACGGCGAGTACTTCATCCACCGCACCGGCCACGGCATCGGCGTCACCACGCACGAACCGCCGTACATGATCGAGGGCGAGGAACGGCCCCTCGTACCGGGCATGTGCTTCTCCGTGGAGCCCGGCATCTATCTGCCCGGCCGTTTCGGCGTACGCATCGAGGACATCGTCACGGTGACCGGGGACGGCGGCCGGCGCCTCAACAACACGACCCGCGAGATGGTCATAGTGGACTGACGGCACACCCAGGAGCCCCGCCCCCCGACAGACACTCCGGACGACAACGGCGCGACCATGACCCAGGCACCGACACCCACCGCGGACACGGTCCGCCGACTGGTCCGCTCCCTGATCGCGGGCGGTGCCGTCGGCGCGGGCGGCGCGACCGGTACAGCAGGCCCCGACGTCAGGCCCGCCGGCGCCGGCGGGGCGGGCGGTGGGCACTCCACCTGGTGGGTCGGCTCCCGGCATGTACTGCGCCTGGCCCCCGACCGCGAGACGTCGGTACGACTGCGCCGCGACCTTCGCCTGCGCGACCTCGTACGCCCGCACATCAGTGTCGCCGTCCCTGTCGGCGTGGTGCACGGCGAGTGGGCCGACGGACTTGCCTTCACGCTGGACACCAGAGTGCCCGGCGGGTCGGCGGAGGAGCACGATGTCTCCGCCGTCGGCGAGGCAGACCTGGCCGCGCTGCTCACGGGGCTGCGCGAGGTGCCCGTACGCCAGGCCGAGACGCTCGGTGTCCCGCGGGTCGGGCCACGCTCCCTGGAAGGGTTGCGCCGGGCCGCCGTGGGCGCGGTCGAACGCCTCGCCGCAGCCGACGAGTTCGACCCCGCTCGGCTCCACCAGCTGACCCCGTCCGCCACCACCCAGCTCGCCGCGCAGGCCGGTACGGCGGTACTCGTCCACCACGATCTCAGGGGCGAACACCTGGTGCTGAGCCCCGACGGGCGGGTGCGCGGTGTCGTCGACTGGACCGGCGCGGTAGTCGGCGACCCTGCCGAGGACATCGCCGGCCTCGCCCTCGCGGTCGGCTCACCCGCCGCTGTACGGGCGGCCACCCTTGCCGGTTACGCGGCCCGCCCGTGTCTGCGCGGCCTCTGGCTCGCCCGTTGCGACACGGTCGTCCGGCTGGCCGAGAGCATCGCCCGCCGCGACTCCGCCCCGCTGCCGCTCCTGAGAGTCCAGCTGCGGCGCGCATGGGAGGCGATCCTGCTGGAACGGGTGACGGAGCTGCGGGAGGAGGACGAGGAGGGGTAGGCGAAGGGGACGGTGAGGGGAAGCGTGAGGACGTAGGCGTTTACGCGAACGACTGCGCCGAGTCTGCGCTCACCCCTGCTCCAGGACCACGCAGGATTCTCCGGGAACGTGCAACAACCCGTCCGTGCCCGGCAGATCGACCGGTTCCCAGGCGGCCAGCACCCGTGCCCGCCGCGGGCCCAGGGGGATCGCCGCCGACTTCGCGGACAGGTTCGCCACCACCCGTACGTCCCCGCGCCGGAAGGCGATCCAGCGAGCCTCCTCGTCGTGGGCGACCTTGATGTCCGACAGGTCCGGGTCCCTGAGGTCGGGCTGGGCGTGGCGCAGGGCGATCAGTTCCCGGTACCAGGACAGCACGCGCGCGTGCGGCTCGCGGTCGGGCTCGGACCAGTCGAGGCAGGAACGGTCACGGGTCGCCGGGTCCTGGGGGTCCGGGACGTCCTCCTCGGCCCAGCCGTGGGACGTGAACTCCCGTCGCCTGCCCCGCCGTACGGCCTCCGCGAGGTCCGCGTCCGTGTGGTCGGTGAAGAACTGCCAGGGAGTGCCCGCCGCCCACTCCTCACCCATGAACAGCATCGGAGTGAACGGCCCGGTGAGCATCAGCGCGGCGGCGCAGGCGAGCAGCCCGGGGGAGACGGAGGCCGAAAGGCGGTCCCCCTGGGCGCGGTTGCCGACCTGGTCGTGGGTCTGCGTGTAGCCCAGCAGCCGGTGCGCGGCGATGCCGTTGCGGTCGAGTGGGCGGCCGTGCAGGCGGCCCCGGAAGGTCGAGTACGTGCCGTCGTGGAAGTAGCCGCCCGTGAGCGTTTTGGCGAGCGCCGCGAACGGGGCCCGCGCGAAGTCCTCGTAATAGCCCTGGGCCTCACCGGTCAGCGCCGTGTGCAGGGCGTGGTGGAAGTCGTCGCTCCACTGCGCGTGCAGTCCCAGGCCGCCGCCCGCGCGCGGGGTGACGATCCGCGGGTCGTTGAGGTCGGACTCGGCGATCAGGAACAGTGGCCGGCCCAGGTCGGCGCCGAGGCCGTCCACGGCTGTCGACAGTTCCTCCAGGAAGTGGCACGCGCGCGTGTCCCGCAGCGCGTGCACCGCGTCCAGCCGCAGCCCGTCGATTTGGTAGTCGCGCAGCCAGGCAAGCGCGCTGCCGAGCAGATACGCGCGCACCTCGTCCGAACCGGGCGCGTCCAGGTTCACGGCGGAACCCCAGGGCGTCTGATGCGTGTCCGTGAAGTACGGGCCGAAGGCGGGCAGATAGTTGCCGGACGGCCCCAAGTGGTTGTGCACGACGTCCAGAACCACGCCGAGACCCAGTGCGTGCGCCCGGTCGACAAACCGTTTCAGTGCCTCGGGGCCGCCGTACGGCTCGTGCACGGCCCACAGCGAGACCCCCTCGTACCCCCAGCCGTGCCGCCCCGGGAACGGACACAGGGGCATCAACTCGACGTGCGTGACGCCCAGTTCCACCAAGTGACCGAGCCGCTCGGCCGCCGCGTCCAGCGTGCCCTCGGGCGTGTACGTCCCGACGTGCAGTTCGTACAGGACCGCGCCCGGCAGCGCGCGCCCCGCCCACTCGGTGCGCCAGGCGTGGCGCCCGTGCTCCACGACGGCGCTCAGCCCGTCGGGGCCGTCCGGCTGGCGGCGCGAGCGTGGGTCGGGCAGCACAGGGCCGTCGTCCACGGCGAAGCCGTAACGCGACCCGTCCCGGGCCTCGGCCTCGCCCGACCACCAGCCAGGGCGCTCCGGATCGCGTTCCAGCGCGCGTGCGCCCGCATCGCACTGGAGCGTCACGCGACTGGCCTGCGGTGCCCACACCTCGAAGTGCACGGACGAATCCCCTTTGTCTGCCGAGCGGTGCTCACCGGGACGTAGCCCGTCCCATGGTGCTTCAAACGCCGACGGTCCGCGCTTGAACCTTCACGTTTGCCTCAGGTGTCGTCAGGCCGGCCCGGCGGGCCGCTGTTTCCGTGTTCTGTGGACACCCCGCGCGCGCTGCCCGACAATCACGAAGTGACGTCGTCCTTCGAGTTCCACACGTACCCAGCGCGCCTCTCCGACGCGGAGCGCGACCGGGCGCTGAAGGCACTCCGGGAGGGGGTCGCTCTGGGCCGGCTCTCCCACGACACGTTCATCCGGCGCATGGAACTGGCGCTGGCCGCCCGCCGGTCCGACGAACTGGCCGTCCTCACCGCCGATCTGCCCACCGGGAACCGCCTGTCCCGCCTGGTGTTCGGAACGGTCGAAGCGGTCTCCGGCTTCACGGTACGGCTGCGCAGGGCCTGGCAGGCCGAGCGGCTCCCCAAGCTGTTGCTGCCCCGCCCCGGCAACGGCCACCCGCTGCGCATAGGGCGCGACCCCGCCAACGGCCTGCGGCTCACCCACGAGACGGTCTCGCGCGTCCACGCCGAACTCCGGCACCAGGGCGGCCTGTGGGTGCTGCGCGACCTCGGCTCGACCAACGGCACGACGGTGAACGGCCGACGGGTGATCGGCGCGGCCGTCGTCCGCGACGGCGACCAGATCGGCTTCGGGCGCATGGCGTTCCGCCTCTCGGCGGAGTGAGGGCGCGGCCCGCCGGGCTGCCCCGCCGGAGCGGTTCAATTTGCCTGCCGCGGTGTTGACGTACCCCACGAGTCGTGACTGACTGTGCGGGCACCGTGTACACCAGGTGAACCGACGGTCCCGCTCCGTGGAGGTGTGCCCTGCCGCCGCTCCTCCGCTACCCGTCCGTGGACGAGCTGGCAGACCGGGCCGCCGCACTCGTCGCCCGTCACCCCGCCGACGCCAGGCTGCGTACCATCGGCACCTCGCGCGCGGGCACCCCCCTGCGGCTGCTCTCCGTGGGACACGGCAGGCGGCAGGCGCTGGTCGTCGCCGGACCGCACGCCAACGAGCCCGTGGGCGGCGCGACCGCCCTCCGGCTGGCCGAACGGGCCCTCGCCGACCCCGGGCCCACCGTCCGCGCGGACGCCACCTGGAACCTGCTGCTGTGCCTCGATCCCGACGGCTCGCGCCGCAACGAAGGCTGGCTCGCGGGTCCGTACACCCTCGGGCACTACTTCCGGAACTTCTTCCGGCCCGGCTTCCGGGAACAGCCCGAATGGCTGCCCGACGGCGCCGCCGGGGCCGCCCTGCCGGAGACCCGCGCGCTGCTCGCCCTCCAGGACGAACTGCGGCCGTTCTTCCAGTGCTCACTGCACGGCGTCGACGTCGGCGGCGGCTTCGTGGAACTCACCCGCGACCTGCCGGGCCTCCCACAGCGTGTCGCCCAGACCGCGGCCCGGCTCGGCATACCGCGCGAACTCGGTCCGTACGACGCCCTGTACTGGCCCCGTCTGGGACCCGCCGTGCACCGGATTCCGCCGCCGAGGCCGGGCGACCTGGCCGCCGCCATCACGGAGGCCGCCGTCGAGTCGACCTGGTTCCATCCGCACCGGCACGGCACGGTGACGGCGATAGTCGAGGCGCCCATGTGGGGCGTGGCCGCCGTGGAGGACGACACCCCGCCCGCCGACGCCGACGCGGTGCTGCGCACCGTCAGCCACACACTGCGGCACGACACGCGGTGCCTGGAGGTGGTCCTCGGACGGCTGCGGCCCCACCTCGCGCGCGCGGCGGACGCGGACCGTCTCCTCGCCCCGGTGGACGACTACTTACTGGTCTGCCCCGGTCTCGCCGACGCCTGGGATCCCGACACGGACGACGGCACCGGGCGCCCGCTGCCACCGCTCAGCACCGCCCATCTGGCCGCCCTGCGCATCGCCGGGCGGCGGCTGGCGCTGCGTACGGCGGGGCTGCTGCACCAGCTGGCGTGCGCCGCCGGTCCGGAGGCCGCCGACGTTCTGCGCGCGCTCGACCGGCTGATCGAACAGGGGTGCGCCGACTACCGCGACGGCTGCGGGGCGCGCTGGATACCGGTCGCCCGGCAGGTGGAGTACCAGTCGCGGGTGGTGCTCGCCGCGTTCGAACTGGCGGGCCGCCACGCGCGCGTGGGCTCCCGTTCGGGTGAGTCGGGCTGGGGCACGGGGACCGCGCTGCCGATGCACAGGGAATGACCCACACGATCAACACCGGCAACACGAACAACACGAACAACACGAACAACACGAACAGTACCGATATCACCGACAACACGTTCCAACCCGTCCGGATCACCAGGACCGCCGGGAGTGCGCGAGCGGTACGTGGTGCCCTGCTGGCCGTCGGCCTCCTCCTCGTCGGCTCCGCACCGGTCCAGGCGGTCTCCCGGGCGGACGTCCGGGACAACTGGCTGTACGTCACCGTCACCCGGGGCGAGGCGGGCGCCGCCGACACGCGCGGGACACTGGTGCTGTGCGACCCGCCCCAGGGACACGCGCAGGCGGCCCGCGCCTGCGCGGACCTCGACGCCGCGGACGGCGACATCGGCGCCATCCCGCCCAGGGAGGTCATCTGCCCGATGCTCTACTCACCCGTCACCGTGCATGCCCGCGGCGAGTGGAACGGCCGCCCGCGGGAGTACGACAGGACCTTCTCCAACGGATGTGAACTGGGGGCACGGACCGGGGCTGTGTTCGCACTCTAGAAGGCACATCGGGGGCGCCCTGGAGAGGCGAACGGCTTGCCCTAACCCCTCCGAGGGGCCCCCTCGCGCGCGTGCCGCGCCGCGGCCACCACCGTGCGGGCCTGGTGCTCGACCTGGTTCTCCAGGGGCACCCAGCGGGCACGGAAGCGGTCCATGAACGCGTCGCTCCAGGCCGCCACCAGGTGTTCGAGGCGAGGCGCCGCGCGGTCGTCGGTCTCCCGCAGGACCCGCAGCAGCATCGCGGCGGCCCGCAGCGGCAGCCGGCGACCGAACGCGTCGACGCTGCCGACGTACGCCATCGTCGTGTCGGCGGGCGGTGTGTGCGTCCAGTCCGCGGCCAGCCCGGGCACCAGCTCCAGCGCCCACCGGGCGGCCCGCAGCAGTGGCCCCTCGGCGCCCTCCAGCCGGGGCAGGGCGTCGGCGAGGACCAGTTCGACCTCCAGCGAGTCCCGCAGCAGGCGGCAGGCGAGCCGCCGTATCGCCGCCGCCGGCGCGGGATGCGGGGCCGGGTCGTCCACCAGGTCGCTCGCCCACATCGGCACCTCGACGACCGCGGTCAGACCGCCGTACCGATGGGCGTGATACCAGGTGCTGTGGCGGGCGTCGTCCGGCATGCTCGGGTACGCCGCGTCCGAGCCCGGTGCCGGCATCACATGCACGCCGGGGCCCGACGCGGGCCAGCCCGCCGCGTCCGAGGCACCCGTCTCCACCGGGATGTGCAGCTCCGCCGCCGACTTGGCGAACGGCTCGGCGAGGCCGGGGATGTCCTTCGTCAGCTGCACCCAGCTGCCGCCCACGTCGGTGCCGTGCAGGGTGACCTGGAGGTAGGGCCGCAGTTCGTCGATGACACCGGTCAGGGCGCGGGTCTCCGGCGGCAGCCGGTCGGGCGGCAGTACGGAGGGCGACCACTCCGGCTGCTCGGGCCCGGCGGGCCGGTAGAAGCCGTGGTGGTAGTCGAGCAGGCTGCGCGGCGCCGGTGTGACGTGCAGGCTGGCACCGTCCGGGTCCGCGCACAGCAGGAAGTGCCAGGAGACGCCCGACCGCAACTCGCAGTCGTGCAGGGCACGTTCCGCGAGTGCGAGGAGCGTGGAGCCGCCCGTCGGTTCATTGGCGTGGGCACCGGCGACGACGAGCACGGCGCGTCGTGCGTGGCCCACGGACAGCAGGTGCAGAGGCCGTCCCGCGCGGGAGGAGCCCACCTGTCTGAAGGTGCACAGGATGGGCCGGTGAGCCGCCAGCGCTCGGGCGGACGAGACGAGTTCGTTCACACTGGGGTAGCGCAGCTCCGGCAGGAGACTCACCCCCGTCTGGTCCACCCGGCGTCGCAATCCGCAGTACCCCATGGCGTCCGGGAACTGTCAAGGAGGTAGTGGGGGCGGCTCCAGGGGGCGCCAAGGAGCATTCACCGCCGCGGGTACGGCCGACGGGTACGGCCGACGGGTACGGCCGACGGAGACGTCCGCCGCGGGGGACGGCCGCGCACGGCCCGCCGAGGGCGCGTACGCGTGCCGCCGGCGGGGCGAGAAGAGGGCGACGACACTCACCACCACGCGCCGGTCGCCTCACTCGGGCTCCAGGCGCGTGCGCGGGCGTGAGCCGGTCGCTCTGGTGCCCACTGGGGCGCGCGTCGACGTTCGCGCGCCCACTGCCGTCACTCCTCGCCGACCCGCTCCAGCAGTGCCACCGGCGACCGCGCGAACAGCTCCCCCACGTGCGCGTGCCCGGTGAACTCACTTTCCGGCGCCAGCAGGTCGGCCCAACGGCCGGGCGGCAGCGGCAGCAGCGTGTCCTGCCAGCCGCCCGTTTCCGCCAGCCGCAGGGACAGCCGGGTGACCGCCGTGACCACCTCCCCGGAGCGCGCGAACGCCACGCAGTGCGCCGCCGCCGGACCCTCCGCGACGAGCGGGCTGTACGTCGCCGTGTCGCCGAACACCGTGGGGCGCCGCGCGCGCAGCCGCAGTGCCGCAGCCGTCAGCTCGGCCTTCTCGCCGGGAACCTCCGGAGGGAAGCGGACGGGCCGGCGGTTGTCCGGGTCCACCAGAGCCCGGTACTCGCTCTCGGTGCCCTGGTAGAGGTCCGGAACGCCCGGCATCGTCAGATGGACCAGGGCCGCGCCCAGGACGTTCGCCCGGACGTACGGCTCCAGGGCGCTCCGCAGCGCGGTCACATGCCCGCCCGGTGCCCCGCACGGGCCCGCCGCCACGAACGCCGCCACCGCCTCCTCGTACGCGGGTTCCTGCTCCGTCCACGCGGTGTACAGGCCGGCCTCGCGGACATGCTTCAGCAGGGCGCCCTGAAGACGCTCCCCGTCTGCCGGGCCCAGGCCGAAGGCCGTCTGCCAGGCCGCCCACGCCAGCTGGGCGTCGGGCACCCCCTCGCCGGTGCGCGTGACCTCCGCCAGGACGTCGGCCCAGCGCTGCGGGCACTCGGTGAGCACGGCCAGCGCCGCGCGTACGTCGGCGCTGCGCTTCGTGTCGTGCGTCGACAGCACCGTCCCCGTCGCGGGCCAGTCGCGCTGCACGCGCGCGCAGTAGGCGTGGAAGTCCTCCGGGGACACCGCGGGGCTGCCCGGGCTGCCGCCCACCTCTGTCGCCGACAGCAGCGGCACATAGCGGTAGAACGCCGTGTCCTCCACGGACTTGGCCCGAAGCGCCGACGCCGTCTGCGCGAACCGGGTCCGGAACTCGACCTGTCCGTCCCCGTCTCCGTACCGCCCGAGCAGCAGATCCCGTACCACGTCCACGGCCCCGCCCTCCTCCGGGACGACGAACGCCCGCCGGGCCTCGGCGGCGGCCTCCTCTGTGACCACGGACGCCGTGTCCCCGGGTGTGTAGGGGCGGTAGACCTCCAGGCGGACCAGCAGCTCGCACAGTGCGGTACGCAGGGCCCAGGGGGCGCGATCGCGCAGGGCGAGGTCCGGGGAGGCGGCGCAGAGACGGTCCGCCTCGCGGGTCAGCCGGTCCACCTCGGTGGCCAGCTCGTGCGTCACCACCTTGTACGCGGCCCGCCGTACCGTCGCCTCCCAGTGCCCGCCCCGGTCGGCCTGAGCGGCTGCGAACCGCCGGTACTGGCCGAGGAGTTCGCCCACGCCCGCGGGGTCCGTGAACAGGCCGTCCAGGTGCCGCAGGGCGTCGTAACCGGTGGTCCCGGCGACCGGCCAGTCGGCCGGCAGCCGCTCCCCGTCGGCCAGGATCTTCTCGACCACCGTCCAGCGGCCCCCGCTCGCCTCGTGCAGACGGCGCAGATACCCGCCCGGGTCCGCGAGACCGTCCGGATGGTCGACCCGCAGCCCTTCCACCACCCCGTCGGCGAGCAGCTCCAGCAGCTTCCCGTGCGTCGCCGCGAACACCTCGGGGTCCTCGACCCGCACGCCGATCAGCTCCGAGATGCTGAAGAAACGCCTGTAGTTGAGCTCGGTGCGGGCCAGCCGCCACCACACCGGGCGGTACCACTGTGCGTCGACGAGCTGCGCCAGTGGCAGCTTCTCGGTGCCCGCCCGCAGGGGGAGCACCTGGTCGTAGTAGCGCAGAACGGGACCGTCGTACCCGAGGTGCGCGTCCTCCCAGTGCTCGACCTCGAGGTGGTCGCTCGCCGCGCCGAACGGCTGCCCGAGCACCGGCAGCACCAGCCGGCCGTCCTGGGCCTCCCAGTCGATGTCGAACCACCGCGCGTACGGTGAGTCGGGGCCCTGCCGGAGCACCTCCCACAGGGGGCGGTTGTGGCGCGGGGACATGGCCATGTGGTTCGGCACGATGTCGGCGACCAGCCCGAGACCGTGCTCCCGCGCGGTTCGCGCCAGCGCGCGCAGCCCCTCCTCGCCGCCCAGCTCACCGCGCACGCGCGTGTGGTCCACGACGTCGTAACCGTGCGTCGAACCCGGGACGGACTCCAGGAACGGCGACAGATGCAGGTGGGAGACGCCGAGCGAGGCCACGTACGGCACAGCGGCCGCCGCGGCGCCGAACGGGAACGCGGGCTGGAGTTGCAGCCGGTAGGTGGCCGTGGGCACGACCGGGTCAGGACGCTCAGGTGTCATGGGAACCTACGTACCCGCCCCGCCGCCTTTCGTGTCATCCCCTCCTGCACCTGGCTGCCCCGCCGCCGAAAACGACCCTCCACGCGCGTGCCCCGCCAGACCCGCTATGCGGGACGTTGCAGCACCGTCAGACTGTGGTCCATCAGGGTCAGACGGTCGCCGGCCTCCACTTTCACGCCCGCGCCCGGTGCCACGCCCTCGGGGAGGGACGTGTCGATCACGACCTGCCACCGCCTGCCGTGGTTGACCGGCACCACGAACTCCAGGGTCTCCGGCGAGGCGTTGAACATCAGCAGGAACGAGTCGTCGGCGATGTGCTCCCCACGGGCACCGGGTTCCGAGATCGCGTTGCCGTTGAGGAACACGCTCAGCGCGCCCGCCTGTGACGAGTCCCAGTCGCGATGGACCATCTCCTCGCCCGCCGGAGTGAACCAGGCGATGTCCGACAGCTCGTCGTGGGTGCCCTCCACCGGGCGGCCGTGGAAGAAGCGGCGCCTGCGGAAGACCGGGTGGTCCTTGCGCAGCCACACCATCGCGCGCGTGAAGTCCAGCAGTTCGGCGGAGGCGGACTCGCCGTCTTCGGCGCCCGGCCACGGGACCCAGGAAATCTCGTTGTCCTGGCAGTACGCGTTGTTGTTGCCGCCCTGTGTGCGCGCGAACTCGTCGCCGTGGCTGATCATCGGCACGCCCTGGGACAGCATCAGCGTCGCGATGAAGTTCCGCAGCTGGCGTCCCCGGAGGGCGAGGACGGCCGGGTCGTCGGTCTCGCCCTCCTCGCCGCAGTTCCAGGACCGGTTGTGACTCTCGCCGTCCCGGTTGTCCTCGCCGTTGGCCAGGTTGCGCTTCTCGTTGTACGACACCAGGTCGTTGAGGGTGAAACCGTCGTGGCAGGTGACGAAGTTGATCGAGGCCAGCGGACGGCGGCCGTCGTCTTGGTAGAGGTCCGAGGAGCCCGTGAGGCGGGACGCGAACTCCGCGAGCGTGCGCGGTTCGCCCCGCCACATGTCCCGGACGGTGTCGCGGTACATGCCGTTCCACTCGGTCCACAGCGGCGGGAAGTTGCCCACCTGGTAGCCGCCCTCGCCCACGTCCCACGGCTCGGCGATCAGTTTCACCTGGGACACCACCGGGTCCTGCTGGACCAGGTCGAAGAACGAGGACAGCCGGTCCACCTCGTGGAACTGCCGCGCCAGGGTGGCCGCGAGGTCGAAGCGGAAGCCGTCGACGTGCATCTCGGTGACCCAGTAGCGCAGCGAGTCCATGATCAGTTGGAGCACGTGCGGGGACCGCATGAGCAGCGAGTTCCCCGTGCCCGTGGTGTCCATGTAGTAACGCTGGTCCTCGGCGAGCCGGTAGTACTGCGCGTTGTCGATGCCCTTGAAGGACAGCGTCGGGCCCAGGTGGTTGCCCTCCGCGGTGTGGTTGTAGACCACGTCGAGGATGACCTCGATGCCGGCCTCGTGCAGCGCCCGTACCGCGGACTTGAACTCCAGGACCTGCTGGCCGCGGTCGCCCCAGGAGGCGTACGCGTTGTGCGGGGAGAAGAAGCCGATCGTGTTGTAGCCCCAGTAGTTGTTCAGGCCCATGTCGACCAGGCGGTGGTCGTTCACGAACTGGTGCACCGGCATCAGTTCCAGGGCAGTGACGCCGAGTTCGGTCAGGTGTTCGATGATCGCCGGGTGGGCGAGCGCCGCGTAGGTGCCGCGCAGTTCCTCGGGCAGCGCCGGGTGGCGCATCGTCAGGCCCTTCACATGGGCCTCGTAGATCACCGTGTGGTGGTACTCGGTGCGCGGGCGCCGGTCGTCGCCCCAGTCGAAGTACGGGTTGACCACGACCGACGACATCGTGTGCGGCGCGGAGTCGAGATCATTGCGCCGCTCGGGCTCGTCGAAGTGGTAGCCGTAGACCTCCTCGCCCCACGTGACCGAACCGCTGATCGCCTTCGCGTACGGATCGAGCAGCAGCTTGGCCGAGTTGGCCCGCTGGCCGCGCTCGGGCGCGTACGGACCGTGCACCCGGAAGCCGTACCGTTGTCCCGGCATCACACCGGGCAGGTAGGCGTGCCGGACGAACGCGTCGCTCTCCCGCAGCTCCACCGCCGTTTCCGAGCCGTCGTCGTGGAGCAGACACAGCTCGACCCGGTCGGCGGCCTCCGAGAAGACCGCGAAATTGGTGCCGGCGCCGTCGTACGTGGCACCGAGTGGATATGCCTCTCCTGGCCAGACCTGCATGCACACGACTCTCTCAGTTGTCGGCCGACGCCGGGGCGGACTGCACTCCGAGTCTCCCCGAAAGTGATGGAACCACCTACGACTTACGTCCCTCTTACCGGTCGACCAGTGCATACACGCATCGCGGGTGTGCCGAAACTTTTCGTGCTTTACATACTCCCTGAGCTGCGAGGGGGAGTAAGGGGACAACGTGCGCAAGATCGTGCGCCGCCACCTGGGCAAGGTGGTGGCGGGTACGGGTATCGCGGTGGCCGGCACGGCCGTGATGGTCGCGGTGACGCTGCCGGGATCGGCGGGGGCCGACGAATCCGCGGGCACCGGGACCGCGGGCAGTACGGCGAGTACGGGCGGGGGCGCGGGACAGTCCGCGCAACAGCAGGCCGCGGTGCAGCCCGGTGTCGTCGAGGAGCTGCCCGCCGAGGGCGAGAAGGGCAGGGGCCGTGATCCGCTGACCGACGGTGAGATGGCGCGGGTCGAGCGGATCGTCCTCAACCGGCAGCTGCTCAACGCCAGTGAGAACGTCGAGGGGGAGCGCGGCCCGCAGCGGATCGGCATCAACCTCGCCGACCCCGAGGCCGCCGAGGTGGGCGACCGGAACGCGCCCCGGCGCGCGGACGTGTCGTACTACGACTACAAGGACGACACCCTGGTCACCAGGACCGTCAACCTCGACACGGGCAGGGTCGAGCGGACCGGCACCCAGCACGGCGTACAGCCGCCGCTGAGCCGCGCCGAGACTGCCGAGGCGACCAGGCTGCTGATGGCGGACCCGCTGGGTGCGGGCCTGAAGGCGGACTACAAGGACGCCACCGGCGCGGAACTCACCTCGCCGGACCAGCTCCTCGTCACCAGCATGGTGTACCGGGCCGCGCCGGGCGCCCAGCCCGCCGTGCTCGACACCTGCGGTGACCACCGCTGTGTGCGGCTCTTCCCGAAGGTGAAGAACGGGGCGTGGATCGACGCCCGTTCACTCGTGGTCGACCTGAGCGCCCGAAAGGTGGCCAGGCTCGGCTGACCCAGGGGCGGCGCCCCCGGTCCCTTCACCAGCTTTCCCCTTCTCCAGCCCACTCCTCTTCTCAGCTCTCTCCAGGGAGTCACTTCGTCATGCGCATCAACAGCAACAGCCGTACCCGAGGGCGGGCGACGGTCGGGCTCGTCGGCCTCTCCGTGGTGGCGTTGTCCGCCGGCCTCACCACGGCGGCGGGACCGGCCGCCGCCCAGCCGAAGGCCGGCCCCGTACCGCCCGCCGAGTGCAGTGCGCCGTACCGCATCGAGCAGAAGCTCGCCACCGGCACCACCTGGCGGATGTGCTGGCGCTACGAGAGCGAGGCCGGGCTCGTCCTGGAGAACGTCTCGTACCAGCCCCCGGGCGAGCCCCGGCCGATCAAGGTCCTCAACTCCGCGAAGCTCGGCCAGATACACGTCCCCTATGACGACGGAAAGGCCGAGTACCACGACCTCACCGCGGCGGGCTTCGGTCAGGGCCTGATGAACATGGCGCCCGGTGAATGCCCCGGCGGCACCATCAGGACCGTCAAGGTGCCCGAGGCCTGGGACCCGGAGCACGCGAACGTCAAGGGCCTGTGCACCACGACCCGTTCGCGCGGCCACGCCTACCGGATGCAGGGCGACACCGCGAACAAGATCTGGCAGACCCAGGGCAAGGACCTGCTCGTCTACACCGTCAACCAGGTCGGCTGGTACGAGTACATCACCGAGTGGCGCTTCCAGGACGACGGCACCGTCAACATGAACGTCGGCGCCACCGGCAGCCTCGCGCCCGAAGACTACGACGCGGGCGACGGCCGCGGCTGGCCCATCGGCAAGGGCGCCAAGGCCTACGCCACCAGCCACAGCCACAACGTGTTCTGGCGGCTCGACTTCGGCCTCGACGGCTCCACCAAGGGGAAGATCGAGCAGTACGACTCGGTCGTCAGCCCACCCAGGAGCGGCCAGGAGGGACCCACCAACAAAACGACCCGCACCCAGGTCAAGAAGGAACTCGCGGGCGACGCCAGGAACATGCGCTGGTGGCGTGTCGTCAGCGCCACCGGCAAGAACAAGGACGGCCACGCGCGCTCGTACGAGATCGTCCCCGCGGCCACCACCAAGTACCCGGGACGCAGCTTCACCCGGCACGACATCTACTTCACCGAGTACAACAAGTGCGAGCAGTTCGCCAGCGACAACCTGCGCGACTGCGGCGTGGGCGCCAAGAAGTCCGTCGACGGTTGGGTCAACGGACAGACCCTCAGCCACCCGTTGGTCTGGGTGAACGTCGGCTTCCACCACATAGCCCGGGACGAGGACCAGCAGCCCATGCCCGTCCACTGGCAGGGCTTCTCCATCGCCCCGCGCGATGTCACGGCTATGAATCCGCTCACTCCCGCCGCGCTCGCCAACCAGAACGGGCATGTCGAAAGCGGTAGTTGAGAAACGACCATGTCCATCCTGCTGCACCGTTGACCGCTCCCGGAGTACCCTTCCTTGATCGTTGGCCGGTATGGGCCACGGGGAGAGCTCGGGGGAGCGGAAGGCGGTGCGCGGGTGGGCTCGGGAGGGCTGGAGCTGCCCCCTGGTGGCGAGGGTCACGAGGGGATCTCCACAGAGGTCCCGCCCGGCGCGGTGTCCCTGGCACGGCCGATGGAAACGGGTTCCATCGGACCGGAACTGGACTGGGACGCCGACGCCTGGCACGAGGTGCGCAGGCGCGCCCAGCGGGCCGGCCGGGCCTACATCTGGCTGAATCTCGTCGAGCAGCGGCTGCGCGCGGTCGTGGCCGCCGTCCTGCGCCCCATCTACGAACCCGTCCACGGCGACGAGTGGGTGGTCGCCGCCGCCGGACCGGCCGGCCAGGAATGGGTCCAGCGCGCGGTCGCCGTACGGGAGGTCAGCCGCCGCAAGGGCTACTTGCTCGACCCGGCCGACGACAACGTCCTCAGCTTCCTCACGCTGCCCCAGCTGCGCGAGCTGATGGTGCAGCACTGGCCGTGCTTCGAGCCGTACGTCGACGAGCGCCGCGACGTAGAACTCGCCCTGGACGAGCTGGAGGTCACCCGCAACGTCGTCTCCCGCAACCGCGCCCTGTCCGAGGCCGTCCTCAACCAGGCCGAGCGGGCCTCCGGCAAGCTCCTGGAGACCCTCGGCGCGGGCGGTGACGTGCCCTCCGCGCGCCGGCTGCCGGTGGACGCGGTCGAGGAGCTGGTGGGCGAACGGTACGGCGATGTGGTCGCCGTGCACACAGACCGGGTACGGCTGATGCGCCAGTTCCCGGCCGAGGACATCTTCGGCGGCGCGCGTCGCCTCGACGCCATCGGTATCGGCCTCAACCTGCTCGTGCAGAACTTCTCCGGGCGGCGGCTGGTGCGGCTGGCGGAGTCGGGCTGCCGGGTGCGGCTGCTGTTCCTGAACCCCGCGTCCAGTTCGGTGAAGCGGCGTGAGCGGGAACTCGGCATCAAGCGGGGCGAGTTGAGCCGGGCGGTGGAGATGAACATTCTGCACATGCGCCGGGTGCGGTCGAAGCTGCGTGACCCTGGCGCCTTCGAGATCCAGGTCTTCGACGAGACGCCCCGCTTCACGGCCTACCTCGTCGACGGGGATGGCTCCGACGGCGTCGCGATCGTGCAGACGTATCTGCGCAGGACGCGGGGGATGGAGGCGCCGGTGCTGGTGCTGCGGGGCGGAAGCCGGACGGTCAAGTCGGACGAGGTGGAGGAGAGCGGCCTCTTCCCGACATATCGCGAGGAGTTCGAGGTGGCCTGGGCGGATTCGCGGCCGGTGTCCTGACCTGTCCGAGTCGCCGGACTGCTCACCTTCCACAAGCGGAATGCGGTCCTCTGATTGTCAGTGGCTCATGGGATCGTGGAGACCACTGGGGGAAAGCACCACCAAGAAGGGGGGGCCAGGCATGGGCTGGCACCATGAGCTGCTGATCGGTTTCGACCTGGAGACGACCGGGACGGACCCGCGTGAAGCACGCGTTGTCACCGGCGCCGTGATCGAGGTGAGGGGTGGCGAGCCGCTCGGCCGCCGCGAGTGGCTGGCCGATCCGGGCGTGGAGATCCCGGCGGACGCGGTGGCGGTGCACGGCATCACCAACGAGCGCGCGACCAGCGAGGGCCGGCCCGCCGACCAGGTCGTGGACGCGATCGCGGACGTGCTGGTGACGTACTGGAGGACGGGCGTACCGGTGGTCGCCTACAACGCGAACTTCGACCTCACCCTGCTCTCCGTGGAGCTGCGGCGGCACGGACTGCCGTCCCTGCGCGAACGGCTGGGCGGCCTGGAGCCGGCTCCGGTGATCGACCCGTACACGATCGACCGCTCCGTCGACCGTTACCGTCGCGGCAAGCGCAACCTGGAAGCGGTGTGCACGGAGTACGGGGTTGCGCTGGACGCAGCCCACGACGCGTCGGCGGACGCGTTGGCCGCGGCGCGGCTGGCGTGCGCTATAGCCGAGCGGCATCCCAAGGTCGCGGCGCTCGGGCCGGTGGAGCTGCATCGGCGGCAGATCGAGTGGTATGCGGAGTGGGCGGCGGATTTCCAGAGCTTCTTGCGGCGCAAGGGGGAGGCCGACGCGGTGGTGGACGGTGCGTGGCCTGTGCGGGAGGTCGTGGGCGAGGTGGTGTGAGGGTGGGTTTCCTGGACGGTGTTTGAGGGGCGGGGCCGGTGCCGCCAGGCTGTTATCCCATCCACCTGTCCGTCTCGTCGCCGGTCGGCACCATCCAGCCCGTCCGGCGTTTGAGGGCAGGCGCGTCAGCGCGTTGGGGGGTCTGGGGGTGCAGCCCCCAGGGTCAGGATGGGACGGGTAGGGGCGGCGGGAGCGAGAATCCCGGTTCGTGCCGTACGTGCGCGGTGCGCGCGCTCCACCGACTGGCCCCAGTACGTGCCCGTGACCATCAGCGTCGCACCCAGCGCGGTGAGCGGCGTCAGATGTTCGCCGCCCAGGGCGATACCGATCGCCACGGCCCAGACCGGCTCCGTTCCCAGCAGCAGACTGGCCCGGCTCGCCGAGGTCCGCTGCACGGCCCACGTCTGGGCGAGGAACGCGAACACGCTGCAGAACAGGGCGAGATAGAGCAACTGCGCCCAGGTCCCGGAGTCGGCGCGGGCGAGCGTCGGCAGGTCGGGGGCGGCGGCCGGCAGGAACAGCACCGTGCCGACCACGGTCTGGAGCGTCGTGAGGTGAAGGGGTCGGATCGGCCGGCCCGTGGTGAGGCGTCCGACCAGGGCGACGTGGACCGCTCGCACCAGGGCCGCGCCCAGCATCAGCAGGTCGCCGAGACGCGGCGCGTGGAAGCCGTTGCCGGACATGAGCAGGCCGACGGCCAGGACACAGACGCCGGCGGCGGCGTAGAAGGCCGGGGGCAGCCCGCCGGGGTGTCCGGCACGGTCGAGGAGCGGGGTGAGCACGATGGTCAGGCTGATGATCAGGCCAGCGTTGGCGGCGGTGGTGTGGGCGACTCCGTACGTCTCCACGACCAGGACCGCGGCCTGCGTGACCCCGAGGGGCAGCCCGGCCCGCACCTCCTCCCGGGTCCACGGCCGAAAGCCCCGGTCCCGGGTCAGGTCCCGCCCCTTTCCTCGTCCGGCGGCCACCAGGCCGAGACAGGCGAGCGCGGAGAGGGCGTACCGCGCGAGGAGGACCACGAGGACGGGCAGGGCGGAGGTGGCCGTCTGGGCGGACAGATAACTGGATCCCCAGACGAGCGCGACCAGGAGGAGTACCGCGTCGGTACGGCGGGAGTCGGACACGCGACTACGGTGCACCGCCGCTGACCCTGAAGCCCAGGGCCACCTTCTTAAACGATCTTTTAGTTTCCCTGCACTGTCTGCTTACACTGGTTCTGTGGACGAACGTCAGCTGCGGATCCTGCGCGAACTCGGTGAGCTGGGCAGCGTCACCGCGGTCGCCGACGCGCTGCTCGTCACGCCTTCGGCGATCTCGCAGCAACTGCGGCTGCTCCAGCGCTCCATCCCGGTCCCGCTCACCGAGCGACAGGGGCGGCGGCTGGTGCTGACGGACGCCGGGCAGGCGCTGGCGGGCGCGGCGACCGAGGTGGAGTCGGCGCTGGCGCGGGCCCGCCACACCGTCGAGGAGTTCCTGGACCGGCCGGACGGGGAGGTGTCCGTGGCGGCGTTCCACAGCGCGGGCGCCGCGTTCTTCCCGCTGCTGCTCCGCGCCCTCGCCGGGCCGGACGGGCCGGTGGTCGCACTGGCCGACGAGGACGTCACGCAGGACGACTTCCCGCCGCTGACCAGGGAGTACGACCTCGTCCTCGCCCACCGGCTGGACCACGCGCCGCCCTGGCCACGCACGGTGGCGGCGACCCCGCTGCTGCGCGAGCCCCTCGACGTGGCCATGCCCGCCGACCATCCTCTCGCCGCCAAGCGACGACTGACCCCGCGCGATGTGGCCGACCAGCCCTGGATCGCCGTGCACGACGGTTTCCCGATCATGGCGACGATCGAGGCCATCGCCACCGCGGCGGGCCGACGGCCCCATCTCGCTCACCGCATCAACGAGTTCGCGGTGGCGGCGGAGGCGGTGGCCGCCGGGGGAGGCCTCGCACTGATGCCCCGCTGGACCTCACGCCCGCACCCGGCCCTGGTCCTCAAGCCGCTCAGCGGCGTCCTGGCCAGACGCCGAATCGACGCCCTGCACCGTCCGGAACGCATGGCCCGCAGGGCCGTAAGAACGGTACTGACGGAACTGCGCCGAGCAGCACGAACAATCCAGACCGAGGAGTAGCGCCCCAAAGGGTGCGGGGCTGTGCCGTATGCGGCTCCGCCGCGCGGGCGCGACAAGCCACAGCCAACCCGCAGCCGCCCGACAACGACAAGCCCTCACCCACAAGGCGCTCAAAACGGGTACCACCGCACCGTCGAATCCCCCTCCCGCAAAGACCCCACCCGCCGCGAGAACTCGGCCAGAGCCTTCGGACTGACAGCCGCATGCTGCGCCACCCACGCACAACTGGCCGTCTCCCGTGCCCCGCGCAGCACCCCGCACCCTTCCCACTCCCGTACGTCCCACCCGTACGCCTCCGTGAAGGCGTCGTAGGACCCGGCCGGGAGGGCATAGCGGTCGTGGGAGAGGGCCATGACCACCAGGTCGTGTTCGCGCAGGTCGGCGGAGAAGGTCTCCAGGTCGACCAGGACCGGCCCGTCGGGGCCGACATGGACGTTGCGGGGGAGGGCGTCGCCGTGGATCGGGCCGGGCGGAAGACACGGGGTGAGCGCGGCGGCGGCCGTGGCGAAGCCGTCGCGGCGTGCACGCAGATAGGCCGCGTCCGCCGGGTCGATCGAATCGCCCGCGAGCCGCAGCCAGCGTTCGACGCCGCCCAGCAGTTCACGCGGCGGCAACGTGAAGGCGGCGGGGCTGGGCAGGGCGTGGACGATCCTCAGGAGTTCGGCCAGATCCCTGGGTTCGGCGGGGCGTACGGGTTCGGGCAGCCGGTGCCACACCGTCACCGGGTGGCCGTCGACCAGGAGAGCCTTCGGCTCGGCCGCGCGCACCGCCGGGACGCCCGCCTCGGCGAGCCAGAGCGCGATGTCCAGTTCCCGCCGCGCACGGTCGAGAAGTTCGGCGTCGCGGCCCACCTTGACGACCAGGTCACCGGCGGCGAACACCGCGTTCTCGCCCAGCGCGAGGAGTCGCGCGCCAGCCGCCGGGCCGGGCAGAACGCCCGCCGTGACCAGTACGTCCCGGGCCCGTGCCTCGTCCATCGTCCGCCTCCCGCGCAGTCCCTCGCACACGGCTCTGTACGTCCGTCCACGTCCGCGAACGGCGTCGGTTCACGCCATCCGCCGGCCAGTGTCGCATTCGCACTGGTGGGGGCGTGTGCGCGGTGCCTTGACCGGTCGCACGGGCTTCACGCCCATGACCATGCCACCTGGGGCGTCCGAAGGAGCCGATCACGTGACACCGGTGACAGGGGCGGGACAACCGGTGTCCCGCTCGGGTTCTCCTGCCGCCAGCAGATCGCGCAGCAGGCACGGAAGGGCTTCGAGTGGCAGGTGCTGCCCGCCCCGGCGGGCGCCGGCGGACTCACCCAGGGCGTCAGCCCGCAGACCCTCTCCATCGCCGAGGACAACGGGCACCAGCGGGAGGCGGCCGGGTTCATGGACTCATGCTGCGCCCCGGGAGCACGGTCCGCCCCGCGCTGGGCGACTGGACGCTGCCCACAGGCACCCAGGCACTGAAGTTTCCCTCCCCGCGGACGCGGAAGGGCGGCTGGGCGACGGGCACCGCCCTGGCCGCCCACCGTCGCCCGGCCCCCGCCCAGTCCGTACGGGGCTACCCGGAGTGAAGGACAAGGTCGCGCCCCCCGCGTCTGCCCCGGCGCTGACGACCCTCAGCACACATGCTGCGAGGGCCCGTTGGTTCCCCTGTGACCAACGGACCCTCGCACGGGGCAAGCCGATGATGGATCAGCTGAGCCGGAAGGCTCAGACGCTGATCCGTTCGCCGCCCTCCACCCTCGGCTCGGCCGCCTCGGGAGACTCGTCGTGCGTCAGATCCGGCAGCCGGTTCAGCCACTTCGGGAAGTACCAGTTGCGCTCGCCGAGCAGTGCCATCACCGCGGGCAGCAGCACACCCCGGATGATCGTCGCGTCGATGAGCACCGCCGCCGCGAGGCCCACGCCCATCTGCTTCATGGACTGCATCGACAGGGTCCCGAAGATGCCGAAGACGGCGACCATGATGACGGCGGCACTGGTGACGACGCCGGCCGTGGTGACCACCCCGTGCTGGATCGCGTCCTTCGTCGTACGGCCCCGCAGACGCGCCTCGCGGATACGGGAGACGACGAACACGTGGTAGTCCATCGACAGGCCGAAAAGGATCACGAAGAGGAACAGCGGCAGCCAGGTGATGATGGCGCCCACGCCCTCCGCGCCCACCAGCGACGCACCCCAGCCGTGCTGGAAGACGGCGACCAGGATGCCGTAGGCAGCCCCGACCGAGAGCAGGTTGAGCACGATCGACGTGATCGCGATCGTCAGGGAGCGGAACGACAGGAGCATCAGGAGGAAGGCGAACACGACCACGAAGGCGAAGACCGGGGCGACCGCGCCGGCCAGCTGGTCGTTGAAGTCCTTCGAGCCCGCGACCTGCCCGGTGATCGGCGCCTCGACGCCCTCGACCTTGCCGAGCGTGGCCGGGCGTACCTCGTCGCGCAGCTTGTCCAGGCTCTCGCCGGCCTTGTCCAGGTCGGAGCCGCCGACCAGCGGGACGTACACGAAGGCGATGTTCTCGGCGTCGTGCAGCTTGATGTCGACCGGGCCGCGCGAGGCACCCGAACTGATCGCCCGCTCACGGAAGTCGGCGAGCGCGGACTGCACGTCGGCCGCGTTGATGTCCCGCGCCTTGACGATCACCTCGGCGGGCTCGGAGCCGCCGGGGAACGCGTCGTTGACCCGGTTGTAGGTGCCGACGATCGGCAGCGAGTCGCCGAACTCCTGGTCCAGGGTGAGGTTCTGGGTCTTCATGCCGAGTGCGGGCGCGGCGATGGCGAGCAGCGCACCGGCCGCCACCACCAGCGAGATGGCCGGCCTGGCGAGTACGACCTTCAGCACGGCCGTCCAGAACCGGCTCTCCCCGTTGCCGGCCTTGCCGTTCCTGCGCCGCTTGTCCGGGTGCAGGAACGGGATCCTGCCCTTCTCGACCCGCTCACCGAGCAGCGACAGCAGCGCCGGGAGGACCGTCACCGAACCGACCATGGCGACCGCCACGACCATGAGCGAGGCCAGTCCCATCGCCTCGAACGTGGCGAGCCCGGTGAACAGCATGCCTGCCATCGCCACGCACACCGTGACGCCGGAGACGATGATCGCGCGGCCACTGGTCGCCGCGGCGACCTGGAGCGCGACCTCCGGACTCCGGCCCGCCGCCCGTTCCTCGCGCTCCCGGCGCAGATAGAACAGGCAGTAGTCGACGCCTACGGCCAGACCGACGAGCAGCATCACGGAACTGGCGGTGTCGTCCATCGGCTGAATGTGGCTGACGATGCCCATCAGACCCATCGTCGCCATGATCGCGGTGACCGCCAGCGCCACCGGCAGCAGAGCCGCGACCACCGCACCGAACGCGATCAGCAGAATGCCGAGAGCCACCGGCACCGCGGAGTACTCGGCCTTCTTGAAGTCGTCCCCGAAGGCGTCGTCGAACGTCTTCATCATGCTGGCGCCGCCGATCTCCTCGATCCGCAGCTCCGGGTGGTCCTTCTGAACATCCGCTACGGCCTTCAGCACCGGCTCGACCCGGTCGCCCGCCGTCTCGGCGTCACCCCGCATGTCGAACTGGACGAGCGCACTGCGGCCGTCCTTCGAGAGGGTGTCCGTGTCGTACGGCGACTGGACGTCCGTGACCCGGCCGGTCGCGTCGACCGCCTTCATGACGTCGGTGACGGCGGCCCGGAACGCGGCGTCCGTGGCCTTGACGCCCGCGTCCTTCGCCTGGATGAGGACGGTCTCGCTCGCGGGTTCGTCGATCCCGGCATCCTCGATGATCTTGGCGGCCGTGTGGGTCTCGCCCCCCAGCTGGTCGCTCTCCCTGACCTCGACACTGCCGGCCGCAGAGCCCAGCCCCATCGCCAGGACGACGAACAGCACCCAGATCCCGACGGCCGCCCAGCGATGCCGGGCACTCCAGCCGCCGGCCCGGGCGGCTATGCCCCGCACCCGCGTTTCTCCGTTCCCCATGACGGGCTTGCCCCCTTGTGTGCGGTGACAGCCGCCTGCCATCACCTTTGGTTCGAAGGTATGGGCCGGATAAGAGCATCTCCTCGTGCTCGCCGGTGAGGTGCGGTCCGCCGGAGTCCTCCCGTCGGGTACCGGCGTCTCCCCACTGAGTAGGACACTGGCCCCCTACATGTAAAAGACGATCTCGGGGTGGTTCGTCAGGGGGGACTGTCAGTGGGCCGCCCTAAGGTGAGCGGATGACGACAGGTGAACAGGCGACGACGACCTACGCGGCGCTACTTCGAGGCATCAATGTGGGTGGCAACAAGAAGGTCCCGATGGCCGAGCTGCGCACGCTGATCGAGGGCCTCGGGTTCGATGCCGTACGGACCTACCTCCAGAGCGGCAACGCCGTGTTCGCCGCCGGGCACGGGGACGAGGAGTCCCTCGCCGGGGAGATCGCGAAAGCCGTCGAGCAGCACTTCGGATTCACCGTCGACGTGATCGTGCGCGACCACGCCCACCTGCGGGCGATCAAAAACAACTGCCCTTTCCCCGCATCCGAGTTGGAGGCCAAACAACTCCACGTCACCTACTTCTCCACCCCCGTCGACGAGATCCGCTTCGCGGACATCGACCAGGCCGCCCACCTCCCCGAGGAGTTCCGGCTCGGCGACCGCGCGCTGTACCTGTACGCACCCGACGGACTCGGCCGCTCCAGACTCGCCGAACAGCTCGCCAAGCCCCGGTACCTGAAGGGCGTGATCGCGACCACCCGCAACTGGAACACCGTCGTGAAGCTGGTGGAACTGACCGAGGACGAGACCCCGGGGAAGTGAGACGGATGCCCGACCACGCCCGTAGCCGGGAGCGCGACCCCGCCGTGGAAGCCGCCATCGAGGCCGAGCTGCGGCTGCTCGACCCGGAGGTCCGCGGCTCACCCGAGCTGACCGGAGCCCTGCTGCACCCCGCGTTCCACGAGTTCGGCGCCTCCGGGCGGCACTGGAACCGGGCCTCGATCATCGCGTCCCTCGCCACGGCCACCGAACCGGGCGCCCGCCCCTTCGCCGTGTCGCACATGAAGGGTGTACGACTCGCCCCCGACCTCATCCACCTCACCTTCGACACGGAGAACAACGGCCGCCGCGCCCACCGGAGTTCACTGTGGCGGCGGAACACCGAAGGCGGCTGGCTGCTGTACTTCCACCAGGCGACCCCGTTTGGTGACGGGGTCGGCTGACCTACCGGTACTTCAGGCGCGCCAGTTCGTCCCCGGAAAGTCGTACGGTCCCGGCGTCCAGGTTCTCCTCCAGGTGTACGAGGGAGCCGGTGCCCGGGGTCGGGCAGAGCACCGGGGAACGGTGCAGCAGCCAGGCCAGCGCGACCTGGGCCGGGATCGCTCCGTGCGAGGCGGCGATCTCCGCGCACACCGGGTCTGACGCCAACTCGCCGTTGCCCAGCGGAAACCACGGCAGGAACGCGATGCCGTGCGCCTCGCACAGCTCCAGCAGCGGCTCGGAGGCCCGGTCGAGGAGGTGATAGCGGTTCTGGACTGACGCGATCGACGTCAACTCCCGTGCCGCGCCCAGCTCGTCGACCGTCACCGAGTCGAGCCCGAGATGCCGGATCTTGCCCTCCGTACGCAACTCGTCGAGGGCGCCGAGCTGTTCGGCCATCGGGACGCGCGGATCGAGCCGGTGCAGCTGGTACAGATCGATCGTGTCGCGCCGCAGCCGACAGCAGACTCGCCTCGCACATCGCGCGCAGCCGCTCCGGCCGGCCGTCGATGTGCCAGGCTTCGGGACCGGTCCGCACGACACCGCCCTTGGTCGCGACCAACACCCCGGCCGGGTACGGGTGCAGGGCCTCGGCGATCAGCTCCTCGGTGATCGACGGGCCGTAGTTGTCGGCAGTGTCGATCAGCGTCACGCCACGGTCGACGGCCCGGCGCAGTACGGCCACCGCGTCGGCAGGGTCGCCGCGCGGGCCCCAGTAGCCGGGGCCGGTCAACTGGGCCGTGCCGAAACCCAGACGGCGGACGGGCAGTTCGCCGCCGATCGGGAAGTTTTCCGAAGCCATGCGACGGACGCTACCTGTGCTGTGCATGCACCGTGGCAGGCTGGCCGGTATGCGCTACATCATCATCGGAGCCGGGGCGGTCGGCGGGGCCATCGGCGGGCGGCTGGCCGGGGCGGGGCACGAGGTCGTCCTCGTCGCGAGGGGTGCGCAGTACGAGGCGCTGCGCGCGCACGGACTGCGGCTGGTGACGCCGGACGGGACGCACACGTACCGCCTGCCGACCGTCGACGGACCAGGCGGCCTCGGGGAGTTGCGCGCCGACGACGTGCTCGTCCTCGCCGTCAAGACGCAGGACAGCGAAGGCGCCCTGGCGGCCTGGGGGCCGGTGCCCGTCGAGGGCGGCGGGACGGCGGCCGAGCGATTGCCGTTGCTCTGCGCGCAGAACGGCGTGGAGAGCCCGCGTCTCGCGCTGCGCCGCTTCCGGCGGGTGTACGGCGTCTGCGTCTGGCTCCCCGCGGCCTACGAGGAACCCGGCGTCGTCTCCGCCGCCGGCGCCCCGCTCACCGGCATCCTCTTCCTCGGCCGTTACCCGCACGGCACCGACGACACGGTCCGGCGGATCGGCGCCGACCTGGAGAAGGCGGAGTTCGAGGCCCCGGTCGTGGCGGACGTGGCGCGCTGGCAGTACGCCAAGCTGCTCACCAACCTGGGCAACGCCATCCGGGCGCTCAGTGGCGCGGCGGACAGCGAGGACAGCGCACGGCTGCGCCAACAGGTGTACGCCGAGGGCGAGTCGGTGCTCGCGGCGGCCGGGATCCCGTACGCGAGCGCCGCGGAGGCGAAGGCGAGACGCGGTGACAGGATCACCCTGCGGCCGCTGCCCGGCGCCGAGCCCGGCGGTGGCTCCTCCTGGCAGTCCCTGAGCCGTGGCACAGGCACGATCGAGACCGACTACCTGAACGGCGAGATCGCGCTTCTGGGACGGCTGCACGGCGTACCGACACCCCTGAACGAACTGCTGCAGCGGCTGGCCAACACGTTCGCACGGGAACGGCGGCCGGCGGGTTCACTGCCGTCGGCGGAACTCGTACGGCTGGCGGACGAGGCCGTATTCAACCGGGAGTTGACAGCCGACGGGCGGGAGCCGGGGGAGTGACCACCCGAACTCCGCATGGCGGCCAGGCCATTCAGGCGTGCGGAGACACCTACGCACTCACTGAGGCCAGCCCCGGCACCCGCACCGCCGCCTCCGCGTACCGTCGCAGCAGCAGCCGGGCAACCTCGGGGGCCGGTCCCAGGACGTCCGCGAGTACGTCCGCCTGCGCCGCGCCCCGCGCGATGCGGTCCGGGAGGAAGCCGGGGGCGAGGACGTAGGGTGCGACGGCGACGCGCTCGCAGCCCAGTTCACGCAGCTCCCGTACCGCGTCCTCGGTGCGAGGGAACCCCGCGGGAGAACCAGCGGAGGCGAACGCAGGCCGCACGGCGCACCAACCGGTGTGCCGCCACTCCCGCGCGATTTCTGCGATCACCGCGATCGCCTCCGGGTCGGTGGACCCCGCCGAGGCCAGCACGACCCCGGTCGAGGACTTGTCGGCGGGTGTCAGCCCCGCCTCGTACAGGCGCCGTTCGAGCGCCGAGAGGAGAAACGGGGACGGGCCCAGCACCTCCGCCTGCCGGATGTTCAGCCGCCCCGGCGCATCCCGCAGGACCGCCGGGATGTCCGCCTTCGCGTGGAAGGCGCGGGTGAGGAGCAGGGGCAGGGCCACCACATCCCGTACGCCCTCCGCCGCCAGGGACTCCAGCACCCCTTGTACAGAAGGGATGTTGAAGTCCAGGAAGCCGGTCTCCACCCGCAGCCCCGGCCGCAGTGACCGTACGCGCCGCACGAGGGCGTGCACGGTCGCCGCGTGGCGCGGGTCGCGGCTGCCGTGGGCGATCACCACGAGGACGGGGCGGAGCGGCTTGTCGTACATGTGCCTCAGCTCTTCACCAGGAGGCCGCGGCTGCGGAGTACCCGCCGTTCCAGCGGGCTGAAGATCAGCAGGTCGACGGCGATACCGACGAAGAGGATCAGGAAGATGGCCTCGAAGATCATCGGCATGGAGCTGGCGTTGCGGCCGTTCTCCAGCAGCGCGCCCAGACCGATGCCCAGGTCGGGCGAGGAAGCGATGATCTCCGCCGCCATCAGCGAGCGCCAGGAGAACGCCCAGCCCTGCTTCAGACCGGCCAGATAGCCCGGCAGTGAGGCCGGCAGCACGATGTGCCAGGCGCCCTTCCACCCGGTCGCGCCCATCGTGCGGCCCGCTCGCAGGAACAGCGGCGGCACCTGGTCGATGCCGGAGACCAGTCCGTTGGCGATGGACGGGACCGCGCCGAGCAGGATCACCGCGTACATCATCGAGTTGTTCAGGCCCAGCCACAGGACCGCGGGCGGCACCCACGCCACCGAGGGCAGCGACTGAAGGCCCGAAAGGACCGGTCCGATCGCCGCGCGCACGAACTTCATGCGGGCCACGATCAGACCCAGCGGGGTCCCGATCGCCAGCGCCAGCAGGAAGCCGAGCAGACCGCGCTCGACGCTGGTCCAGATGTAGCCGAGAAGCTTGCCCTCCAGCCAGGCGTCCTTGAACTCGGCCGCGACGTCGCCGGGCGAGGGCAGCTTGGTCGGGTCGGTGACGATGCTGAAGGAGATCAGTGCCTGCCAGATCACCAGCACCACGGCGGTCGCGACGAGCGGCGGGAGGATCTTGGTGCGGGCGGTCACCGAGAAGGGCGTACGCCCGGTGGCCACGGTCTCCAGGGCGTCGAGACCGGCCTCCAGACCGGCGGTCTGACCGTTGCCGTCGGCCCGCGCCTGGCGCGTGTCCGTCAGGCCCGACTTCGTGTCACTGCTGGCCATGACGGCGGATCTCCCCACGCAGTTCTTCGGTGATCTCAATGGACAGTTCGGCCACGGGGGCGTCCTCGATGCGGCGCGGCTGAGGGATCTCCACCGTCCACTCGCGTGCCACCCGTCCCGGCCGGGACGACATCAGGATGACGCGCTGCGCGAGCCGCACCGCCTCCCGTACGTTGTGCGTGACGAACAGGACGGAGACACCCGTCTCCGCCCAGATCCGGGTCAGCTCGTCGTGCAGCACGTCACGCGTGATCGCGTCGAGCGCGGCGAACGGCTCGTCCATCAGCAGCAGCCGGCTCTCCTGGGCCAGCGCCCGCGCCAGCGCGACCCGCTGGCGCATACCGCCGGACAGCTCGTGCACCCGCTTGCCGTACGAGCCCTGCAGCCGGACGAGTCCGAGCAGTTCCTCGGCGCGGCCGCGCCGGTCGTTCTTGGGAACTCCCCCCAGCTTCAGGGCGAGTTCGATGTTCTTGCCCGCCGTCAGCCACGGGAAGAGGGCGTGCTCCTGGAACATCAGGGCAGGACGCCCGTCGGTACTGATGCTGCCTGTGCTCGGGTCGTCGAGACCGGCGACCAGATTGAGCAGCGTGGACTTGCCACAGCCCGAGGCCCCCAGGAGGGTGACGAACTCGCCCGGTGCGACATCGAGCGTGATGTCGTCAAGGACGAGCTGCTGTCCGGCGGGCCCGGCGAAGGACTTCGAGACATGTTCGATGCGGGCGGCGTACTCGACTGACTCGGCCGGTTCGGCCTTGGCGATCGCGGTGGCCATGGTCGTCACCTCCTGGGGACTTGAAGGGGAATCGGTGCTTACTTGACGCCGAGACCGGCGTCGTCGACCGTGCTCTCTCCCGCGGCCCCGAGGACCTTGTTCAGGAGCGTGAGGTCGTAGATGCCCTTCAGCAGCGGGTCCTCCAGCAGACCGGCCTTCACCGCGTGCTCAGCCTCGGTGTTCAGGGTGGAGGCCAGCGGGTCGTCGGTGATCTGGATGGACTTCCACGCCGGATCCAGGACAGCGGCCGGCAGCTCCTTGCCCGAGTCGACGCCCAGCTGCCTGTTCGCCGCGGCCTTCGCCTCGTCCGGGTTGGCGTTGATCCACTTGTTGGTCTCGACGGAGGCCTTCAGGACCGCCTCGACTGCCTTGGGGTGATCCTTGAGGAACTTCTGCGACACGATGACGTTCGTGATCACGAACTTCTTGTCCGGCCACAGGTCGGCCTCGTCGATCAGCACCTTCGCGCCTTCGGCGACCAGCTTGGACGCGGTCGGCTCGGGCACCCAGGCGCCGTCGATGGAGCCGGACTTGTAGGCGTCCGGAGTGACCTTGTTGTCGGTACGGACGACCGACACGTCGCCCTTGCCGCTCTCGGCGTCGACCTTCCAGCCCTGCTCCGCGATCCAGTCGAGGAACGCCACGTCCTGCGTGTTGCCCAGTTGCGGGGTGGCGATCTTCTTGCCCTTGACGTCCTTCACGGACTCGATCCTGTCCGGGTTGACGACAAGCTTCACACCGCCGGACGCCGAACCGCCGATGATGCGCAGGTTGGTGCCCTTGGCCTTGGTGTAGCCGTTGATCGCCGGTGACGGGCCGATCCAGCCGATGTCGATGGAGCCCGAGTTCAGGGCCTCGATCTCGGAAGGACCGGCGTTGAAGACCTGGTACTTCGCCTCCGTGGCACCCAGCGCCTTCTGGAAGTAGCCCTTCTGGTTGCCGACCAGCGCGGTGGCGTGGGTCAGGTTGCCGAAGTAGCCGATCCTGACGGAGTCGAGCCCGTCGATCTTCTCGGCGCCGGCGGCGACCTTGACGGTGCCCTCGTCCGTCGACTGGGATCCGTAGCCGCAGGCCGCGAGGGTGAGAAGAGGAAGCGCGGCTATGACCGCGAAGGTGCGGCGCAGGGCGGTGTTGGCAGGCACGGGAGGTGTTCCTCTCGGAGGCCCGGCGGTCACGGTCTCTCAGGTCGTGGCCGGGAGTTCGGCAGGTTTTCGTCGATGTCGGGACGGGGCGCGCAGGCGGTGCGCGTACGTCAGCCCGCACATCGCGCGACTCCGCCCTGCCCGCTGCCGAGGGCGCCGCTGCCGATACGGCCGCCCTCCTTCGCGAACGTGGAGTAGTAGTCGGTGGAGTTCATGTCAGAAGTCCCACCCGTCGTCCTCAGTCTCGTCCTTGACGGGCTCCGGGGACGCGAACGACTCGCCGACCATGCCGGCGGTGAGCGTGGTGCCGTCGTTCGGGTCGATGAGGATGAACGAGCCCGTGCGCCGCGAGTCGGCGTACGAGTCCACCGGCAGCGGCTCCGCGGTGCGGATCTTCACCCGGCCGATGTCGTTGGCGACGAGCTGTCCCGGGTGCGGGTGCAGGGACAGGTCGTCGAGCGTGAGACGGGACGGGATGTCCTTGACGATCGCCTTGACCGTGCGGGTGCCGTGCTTGAGGAGCACCCGGTGGCCGACCGTCAGCGGCGCGTCGGCTACATGGCACACAGTCGCCTCGACGTCCTGCGTGGTCGGCGGGGCGTCCTTGCTGGGCACGATCAGGTCGCCGCGCGAGATGTCGATGTCGTCCTCCAGCAGGACGGTCACCGACTGTGTGGTCCAGGCGACGTCGACCGGCTCACCGAGCAGGTCGATGCCGGCGATCTTCGACGCGTGCCCGGACGGCAGGACCGTCACGGACTCGCCGACGCGGAAGGAACCGGCGGCGATCTGGCCCGCGTAGCCCCGGTAGTCGGGGTGCTCGGCGGTCTGCGGCCGGATCACGTACTGCACGGGGAGGCGGGCGTGGCAGTGGCTCAGGTCGTGGGCGACCGGGACCGTCTCCAGGTGCTCCAGGAAGGTCGGACCGCCGTACCAGTCCATGTTCGCGGACGGGTCCACCACGTTGTCGCCGGCCAGCGCCGAGATCGGGATCGCGGTGATCTCCGGGACGCCCAGCTCCAGCGCGTACGCCGTGAACTCCTCGGCGATCGCGGCGAACACGGACTCCTGGTAGTCGACCAGGTCCATCTTGTTGACGGCGAGCACCACGTGCGGGACGCGCAGCAGCGCCGCCAGGGCGGCGTGCCGGCGGGTCTGCTCGACCACGCCGTTGCGGGCGTCGATCAGGATCACCGTCAGCTCGGCCGTGGAGGCACCCGTCACCATGTTGCGGGTGTACTGCACATGGCCGGGGGTGTCGGCGAGGATGAACCGGC
>NZ_JAVFVX010000250.1:0-3366 GCF_033441795.1 Streptomyces sp. ADMS
GCGAAGCCTCGGTGGAGGAGGCGATCCTCCACGCAGCCGTTCACGGCTGGTACGAAGGCCACGTCCAGGGCGAGGACGAGTGCCCCGGCTGCGACTTCCGGGGCGAGCTGCCCAAACACAGCAACCGCGGCTGAGCGCAAAGCAGAGCCGAGGAGCTATCTGTGCCATAACGACGACCCGGTCATTTCCCAAGCCCGTGTCGGCTCTCTACCACGTCATGGCCAACCTCGCCTGAGCAGCGCTCAGAGACAATCAAATCGGGTGACGCTGGGCCTACCGATGGCCCTCTTCTGGGCTCCTACGTGGCAGTGTCGGCCTCGCACGTCGGTGGTCCTCCACCGACGTCCGCCTCATGCCGCCGACGGCGGAGCAGGAGCCATTGGCGAGACGTCCAAACACCAGCGTGGTGTTGTTGGGACTGAATCCCTCTGCGGGCGTTGGCAGTTGGATCGTACGAGGCGAAGCAGAATCGGAAAGCTACAAGATCACCGATCTGTCCTTCGCCAGCACGAGGCTCCGGCTCTCGGGTGCGTGTCACGCTCTCGACAGTCGAAAGCGTGCTTCCCCGGCTCTGCCGGAGAAAAGCGATAACCCCATGGCTGTGAAACGGCCCGAAGGCATCTTCTCGTACACCAGCAACGCAGCGTGGTCAGTCCGTCTCGCGGATGCTGTTGAGAACACCTGCGAGCAGGAAGGTCTGGTCCCGCCACCGCGTGAGGCGATCACCGAAGGTCTGGGCTCCGCCCTCGGTGACACGGAGATCAAGAAGATCGTGGCCACCCAGCAAGGGAAGAAGGTGCTCGCGCCTTTCGCGTACCGGACGGTCTCGGCTGGGGACGACAAGGTTCTCCTGCTCAACTGCGAAGTTCACGGCGCTGGCGTTGTCCCCTGGGACCTCAACGACCGCACCGCTGGCTCCTGGACACCGCCCAGTCCTGAAGCGATGCAGCGTGTCAAGGCGCTGGTCCATGCCGAGTTCGCGCTGGAGGAGACCCGTAAGGACGCGAAGCTGGCCGAGAAGGAACGCGAAGCACGCCGCCGCTCGGCTGGCGATGAAACGCACACGGCTGCGGCGCTCGCTGCCGCGGAGAACAAGCATCTCGATGCGACTCGGCGGGTGAGCGAGGCTCAGCGGGAGCGGGATGCCCTGCTGGCCGTACTCGGTAACCGCCGTCCCCGCCCCGTCGTTCGGTCGGCAGAAGAGGACGGGAAGGCCAAGGCGGCGCTCGCGCTGGAGCTTCAACCCTACGAGGTCGCCGTGCACATCCAGCGCTACGCGGTGGAGAACCTCCGGCGCGCCGGCAGGGGCCGAGGTTACGACCTTGCCGAGTCTCTGGTCGCGGCAGGACAGCTCTCGCGGGGCATGTGCGTTCTTCAGCAGTGGCAGCTGCAGCAGCCAGATGGTGCGACGTCGAAACTCTGGCGCATGGTCGCGGTCACGGCGAACAATCGGGCACTGGCCCGCCTCGACATCTTCGGACTGCAGGTGGAGCACCTAGTTGCGGGCATGCCCCAGTCCCTCTGCGCTCTGCCGAACGAGAAGACCGACTCCTCTCTTCTGCTGCACAATCAGCGGGAAGTCCTGACCCGTATCTCCCACGCCCTCAACGCTGCCCGCCTAACGGAAGAGACGGGGCAGGAACATCCCGCGCACCGCGCCGCCAAGATCACCACGGTGCCGACGGAGGTCGTGGTCGGCTGCAGCAACCCGGCGGCGCTGGAGCACCTGCTGCGGGCGCTCAACGTCGACGACCACCTCCGCGGGATCCAGCCGTACGACGAGGACGCCCGTCTCATTGCCCTGTTTGCCATCCTCGTCGATGCGTACGCGACGGAGGGCCAGCTCGGTTCGGCTCTCACCGACGCCTTCCCCAGCGCACGAGGAGCCGATCGTCTTGACCTGGACGGCGTTCGAGCGGCGCTGACCTCGAACGGTCCGCTCGACCCGCTCTCCCCGCTGTTGCCACTGGACGTGGAAGTCTCGCCGGTCGCCCTTCGGGACATTGCGCTCCGGTCCATCACCGCGCTCGTCTTTCCTGACCTTCCCCCGGCACCGACACCGGCACCGACGGGGCGGCGCCAAATCCGCGACACGGGCCGGTACTGGCCAATCGTACGGGGGGCACTGCAGGAACCTGCTTGGAGTCAGACGGGCGCCAAAGCCGCTGAGGCTCGCACAAAACTGTGGTCTGCTGCCGTTGCCCAGCGCTACATGCAGCGCGCCAACATCCTCTCCGCGAACGGTCTGTTCGCCGTCGCCGACGTAAGGGAGGGCGCGCAGCAGGATCCTCGCTCGCTCAAGGAGCTTTTCCTGCACACGGAGGCTGGCGACGCCACGGCCTGGGCGGCTCTAGTTCAGCGCATGATTCCCACCTTGATCCATGCACCCGAGCCGCTGATCACGCCGGGCCAGGGCAGTGAGGCGGGCGGGCTCCGCAAGGGCGTGCGCCGCAGCCCGGCGAACGCCGTCGCAGCGCTGAAGACGGCCTACACACGGGAAGCGCACGTCAGCCGTGAGCTTCTCCTCGCCTTCGCGAAAGCTATCCTCGGCCACCCCGATGCTGTGCAGGCTCCGGAGGCTCCGGACGGTTCAAGGCCGCTCTGTTACGGCGAGCGAACCTGGAGCGAAAGCGACAGAAGCCCGATCGTCCCGGGCATGATCCTCGTCCCGGACATCAGCGGGCAGCCGACGGGCCTGGTCGTGGACAAGGCTTGGTTCGATGAACTCTTCGACCCTGACAGTGGCCGCAGCTCTCGTTCCGGGAGTGCAGCCAGCGGGAATCCCTCGGGTAATGGGGCAAGCACTGCCGGTTCCGGCGACACCTCGCGCATGGTGGGGGGCGTAGCTGCGGATCCCCGCGCGCAGTTGATCTCGCTTCGGAAGGAACTGCCCGCCAGGGTTGAGCTTGTCGAAGGCGGTTACGAGCGCGCTGTCCAGTCCGCCGACGTTCTCCTGGCCGACTTCGAGACCGCTCGGCGCCTGCGCGCCGAGTTGGGCGAGGAGGCGCTCCCCGCCGATCAACGGATCGAATGGATGGAGAAGCTGACGAAGGCCCGAAGCTCCGCCGAAAGCAGCGTTGTTGCACTGCAGCAGGTCGAGGCCCTGATCCTGCATCTCTAGCCATAGCCTCAGTTCCCGCAGGTGGGGGGTGTCCGCTCAACCGAGCGGTCACCCCCTCTCGTTGTTCAGCTGGGGCTGAGTGCAGGAAACGACAGGTCAGCGCCGTACAACTACGCGCACTAATCGAGGTAGGTGCCGGCGAAGGCACCGTCGAAGCCAAGTGCGATCAGGCCCTGCTCGACGCTGGAAAAGGTCGTCCCGTCCGGGATGGCGATCATGGCGTCGAAGTCGGCGCGGCTGATCTC
>NZ_JAVFVX010000251.1:0-3211 GCF_033441795.1 Streptomyces sp. ADMS
TTCACGCGTTCCGGGAGTTGCCTCCGCCGAGCGGCACCGGCTCGTGCTCGCGGCCCGGCGCTTCAAGGGGCCGACTCGATCACCGGCGTCGTCATCGCCGTTGACGGCGCAACGGGCGGCGACGGCGAATGGCAGAGAGCCCCCACGGCTGACACCTGGCGCTCGGCGTTGCCAGAGGTCCCGACAGCGGGGTCGTTCGGCTGTTGCGCAGGCGCGGGCGCTGGCCGCGCAGGGGGCGAGAACCGGCGATCTCGGGCGTTGGCCCGTGATCGTGAACGGCCTTGAAGGGCTGTCGGACTCCGCATCTGGGACCTTGAGGTCAAGACTCGGTGGTGTCCACGATGAAGCGGCGACTGAGACTGGTCTCGTTCCAGAGCAGGCCCAGGTCGGTGGTCACCGTCACTTCGTACTCCCCGTCCCGCAACGCCCCCAAATCGATAACCCGGTGGTTTCCGACCCATAGGGTGGGAACGATCTCGCCGTTCAGCCTGGCCTCGACGTTGCGCAGCGTCTCGCTGTGCAGCTCCTGGTCGTCGCTGCTACCGACCGCTTCTACGGTGTCCACCGTGAGCGTGGCCTCGGAGAGCGCGGCGGCGTTCAGCACGCCGTTGCTGGGGATGCCGCGTATCCGGAGCTCCGGCTGGTTCACCGCGTTGGACACTGCAATGCCGCCGATCGTCAGGGCGGTGGCGACAGTGGCAACCAGGAGTGCGATGAGCATCCTGCGCAGGGACCGGGCTCGCACAGGGTCCGATGTTTTCAGGGCCAGCCGCATCGACACGTCCTTCGAGGAGTTGCTGCTGTGGGTCGTCGGTTCCGCCTCTTCGTCCCGCAGTGGCCTTTGCTTCGGCCTCCTGCACCGGCTTGAGGACGGACGGGCCCGAGGACACGGACTCGGACTCGCGGATGTCCGGCGACGCTGATGATGCCACCTCAATCGTCACGGAATCCAGTTCGCCCTCGCACGCGTCACGGTCTCGTAAGCGAATTCGGCAGGCCGAGGGCCTGGGCGTCGGAGGTAGGTGGGACGGCGTAGCCGAGGCAGCCGCAGTACTCAGTGGTCATCTTCCCTGCCTTCATGCTGTTTCAGGCGATGTTGGCCTTGTCGACGACGGCGCGAAGGTCCCGGTCGTCGGCGTGGCGGTTTCGCCAGATGATGTAGCGGCGGATCATGCTGCCCTGTTCTTTGTGGGTGGCGTGGTCGGTGCCGTCGAGGGTGAAGTAGCGCAGGGCGGTGAACTGGGCTTCTATGCGGTTGAGCCAGGAGCTGTTGGTGGGGGTGTAGGCGATCTCGACATTGTTCGCCGCGGCCCAGGTCCCGACGCGCTGGCACTTCTTCGTGGTCAGGTGCGGGGAGAAGTTGTCACAGACGATCGCGATCCGGACCCCGGGCGGGTAGAGAGTGCGCAGGTAGCGGCAGAACTCCAGGAACTGGGAGCGCTTCTTGATCGGTTTGATGTGGCCGTAGATCTTGTCCTTGGCCAGGTCCAGTGCGGCGAACAGGTGCCGTACTCCGCCGTAGCGGTTGTAGGTCGCGCGGCGCCGCCGGCGTGGTTCGCGGCCGGGGTCCTTGTGCTTGCCGCCGCGTTCGGCCCACTGCTTCCCGGAGTGGGGCATCAGGTTGAGCGGGCCGAACTCGTCCATGCAGAAGACGACTTCGGGCTCGCCGTCCTCGGATAGGACCTCGCCGTCGGCGATCGTGCTCGACGCGGGCCTTCTTGGCCGCGTAGTCCGGGTCGCGGGAGGTCTTCCAGGTCTTCAGGCGTTGAAACGAGACGCCTTCCTCGCGGAGCAGGATGCGCAGGCCCTCGTGGCTGATGTCGTCGACCACCCCCTCAGCGACCAGGAAGTCCGCCAGCTTGGACAGACTCCAGATGGAAAAGGGCAGGTCGTGCTCAGTCGGCCTGGACTTCGCGATCTTCTTGATCTCGCGACGCTCGGGCAACGTGAACGTCCTGGGCCGCCCGCCCTTGTATTTCGGGTAGAGCGACTCGAAACCGTCGGCGTTGAAGTTGTGGATCACATCGCGGACCCGGTCGTCGCTGGTGAACGACACTTCGGCGATCTTCGCCACCGGCATGCCCTGCGCGGACAGCAGGACCATCTGTGCCCGCCGCCAGGTCACCACCGGTGCCCCTGCGGATGATCCGCAGCAGCCGCCCGCCCTCGTCATCGTCGATCTCCCGGACCTGAACTCGTTCTGCCACGAGAACAGCATGGCCTGCCCGTGCCGCCCGGACCGGCACCCGGACGGCGCGTCACAACAGGGCGAACGTTGCCTGATGCGGCATTAGCGGATCCGCACGATGAACAAGCTCGCCGGCTGACACCCGCCACCCGCAAACCCATTCGCGCCGCTGACACCGGGAGAGACCCATGTCCGCGCCCCGCACTCCGCCGCCGCTACCGTCGCGCGCCGGCGTGCCGCCGCAAAACGCGGTGACGTCGACTCCGCGGTCGCGTGCGTGAGCCGGGACGTCGTGCTCAGCTCGCCGCTCACCGAGCAGTTCCGCTTCGAGGGACCTGACCAGCTGTGCTCCTTCATGACCTCGGCGTTCACGGCGGTCGAGGACATCCGCTCCCACACTCGGACCGGCGATGGCGACGTGTACGCGCTGTTCTACCGGGCGCGGGTGGGATCCCAGCCGTTCGAGGACGCGCAACTGCTGCGGCTCGACGACGAGGCGCGCATCAAGGAGATCACGCTCTTCGGGCGTCCGGTGCAGGCCCTCACCGCCCTGATGATGACCCTGGGGCCGGAGCTCGCCCGCCGGGGCCTTGCGGCGCACATGCGGGCCAGCGCCTCGCCCGTGCACACGATGGTCACCTTCGGAGACCGCCGCGTGGTCCCGCTGACCCGGCCGGCAGCCCGGCGGACCCGAGAGAACCAGCGATCCTCTTCCCGCTGGAGGTGGTTCCGGCGAACAGCTACCCCAACGACGTGCGCTTCGACCTGCGGCGCGGCGCCGAGGGCATCGCGTTCATCACCGACTCGGGCGGCTCAAGCGGCGTGATCATGGTCGACCTCGCCGCGGGCCGCTCCTGGCGGCGACTGGCCGGACATCCCTCGGCACTCCCCTCGGCACTCCCGGACGAGCGGTTCCTTCCGGTCATCGAGGGCGAGCTCTTCATGGTCCGCCCCGCGGGCGGCGAGCTCACGCACTACGAGACCGGCTCCGACGGCATCGCTCTCAGCGCCGACGGCACGCGC
>NZ_JAVFVX010000252.1:0-3140 GCF_033441795.1 Streptomyces sp. ADMS
GAGGTGATCAGGTACGTGACCGAGAAGTACGGCGCCGACAAGGTCGCCATGATCGTGCCTTTTTCGGTGTGCATCCCGGCTGAGGGAAGTTCGCCGTATCTGGGCTTCCTTTCAGAGTGAGATGTCGATGTAGTCGATGTCCGTGAATTCGATTTCAAGGTGTCCAGCGCGACGTCCGTGGTCTTTAAAATACGTTTCTTGGAGTCCTTCGGCGATGATTTCGTTGGGAGACTGGTCGCCGATGCCCTTCTGCGCGTCGAAGAGACGTCGGGCGTAGTCGGCCGGCAGGTGGACGGTGATGCGCCGTGTGCGACCGTCGTCGGTCGTGCCGATCGGGGCGCTGTAGCCGAAGCGGGCGCGGGCTTCAACGGTGATCCCGGTACGGGTTGCGGCCTGCTTGCGGCGCCGGTCGCGGACCCTCGGTTGCCAGCGGGCCCGTACTGCCGCGTCGATACGGTCGGCGATCTTTTTGGGCGGCTGCTTGCGGGCGCCGGTGCGGTAGCGCTCCACGGAGCGCTGGGTGATACCGAGTTCCTGGGCGACGGCCTTGGTCGTCTTCAGCTGCTTCAGCAGGAAGTTGATGCGCCCTTTGAGGGTCTTGGGCGGGTCGTGGGTGAAGACTTCCTGGCCGGCGCGCTCGATCGCTTCCTGGACCAGGGCGTCGTCGGCGTCGGCGTTGCCCGGGCGGATCAGTCGCACCACGGGGCTACTCCCCTTCATCCATGACGGCGTCGCCGCCCTTGATGTGGCGGGCGGGGTTGTAGCCCTGTTCCATCAGGTCCACAGCCCACGCCATCTCCTGGACACCCTCGACCTTGCAGAAGCCGGGGTTCGCGCCGATGCGGAACGTGCCGTAGACCGGTGTGCCGTCGCCGTTGTGCGGGAGGAAGTCCAGCGGGGAGGAGCCTGGGCTGGCGTAGACGGCGCAGTCGGACAGCACCGCGAGCGGGTACAGGCCGGTCAGGGCGGCGAGCTTGGCCAGTTTGCGGTGCATATTCACGCGCGCCTTGGCGATGAGCATCGCCCGGATGTGCGGACTCCACGTCGCCCGTTCCAGGGCGGGCCAGCGCTCGCCCTCGGTGTAGTGACGGCCCTGGGGTCGTTCGCGGAGCTTGCCGATGCCGCCCTTGACCGTCGACTTGATGGCGGACAGGACCATCGCGCCCTGTCGGTGCCGGTGGATGGCGGCCTGCAGGTCCTCGTCGCTCCGGTCAGTGAGGTGCGCCAAGTCGGCGCGGCCGGCCGCGAGTTCACGCAGCGCAGTGCGCAGCGCTTCGAGGCCGTCCTGGTGGGCTGCGGCGTAGGTCTTGTGCAGGGCCATCGCGGTGAGGAACGTGCTCTCGTCGGTGTCCTTGTCCGTGGGCACGCCCATGTCGGCGGTCGTGGTGACGAAGGCGTCCTTGAGACGGTCGTGCCACGGGTCCAGGTATGCGCCCGTCTCGTGGCGCAGGTATGCCTCGGCCGGTGTGACGCCGTAGCCGAGCTCGACCGCGTACGCCACGGTCGGTGTCGCGTACCAGCCGGGTCCTTCGGGGCGCTGTCCGGTGGGCGTGAACGGGTTCGGCAGGCGCGGGTCCAGTTCGATGTGAGAGAAGTCGACCAGCCAGCTGCCGGGGATCTTCTTGTCGAAGCCCGGGGTCATGACGTGGGCCGGCTGCGACAGGCCGACGGTGAGGCGGGCGGCGGCCGCGAGGAAGGCGGTATTGATGTCGATGCCGACCGCCCATGGCAGCAGGCACTCCTCGTCGGAGAGCAGCTTGGGGTCGCGGACCCACTGGTATGCCTCTTCGTCCAGGAAGCCGCCCGTCCAGCCCTGGGCGGCGGGGTGTTCCAGCGGGGCTTCCGGCGGGGCCGGGTCGATCGGGCGGGTGAGCGCGCCCGGGTTCGGCCCGGACACCCACTCGCCGGTCGTGTCGTCCTTCACTGGGCGGGTCGGCGGCCGCATCGCGGTCATCAGCTCCAGCCCCGATACGGCGGTGGAGCCGCGCGGGGTGATGACCCGGGAGGCGTACACGCCCAGTACTCGGGCGAGGTCCGCGGGGTGCAGGGTGGCGGCGTCGCCCCAGGCGCGGGTGTCCAGGGCGTCCCAGGGCAGGATCGTCAGCTGCACGCACTGGCGCTGGCTGCCCTTGGCCGGGCGGTAGATGCGGGCCCACGGGCCGAAGCCGCGCTGGGTGAGTTTCCACTTCGCCTTCGTGATCTGCTTGACGACCGGGTGGTCCTCCGGCAGCCGCAGGTTCCGGCGTGCCTCATGGCCCTCCAGACGCTCCGGCAGACCGAACCGTACGGCGGCCGCCGCGGTCAGCACGATCAGCGGATCGGAGTCCTTGCCGTTCTTGTTCAGCCGTGGCGCGCCGATCCCGGACTCCTTCAGCGTCCAGTCGACCAGCTGCGGAATCGTCGTCGCCGCACACTCCAGCAGCACCCCGCCCAGGCAGAACGCCGTGCCCTCCCCGTCCAGCACCGCGAGCGGGCCATGAGGGAACCGGGGATCCGCCACGGGGGCGACCGTCTTCGGCCGGGCCGGACGCCGCGACGTCGGTGCCGGCCCGGTGGTGACTGCCGGACGGGACGCGGCGGAGGCGGGGCGCTGCGGAGGCGGCGGGTCCTCAGGGGCTGGCGCGGTCGCCGGGGCATTGGCCGGGCCGGTGGGGGCAGTTGGCGCATCCGGCGTAGCTGCGGGCCCGGTGAAGACCTCTGTATCCGGCGCGGGGTGGGCCGGGTATTTCGCCGCCCAGCCTTCCAGTAGCCGCAGATACGCCTCAAGCCGCGGTGGTCTGGGGTCGGTACGGCCTGATTCCCAGCCGTTGACCGTCTCCCGCCGTGACTGCAGCGCCCGGGCCACATCGTCCTGCGTCAGACCAGCGGCCTTACGCAGCCGCTGCCGTTCCTCCGGGAGCGGCAGCACAGGCCTGGGCTGCGTCAGCAGCTCATCGACCGCGGCGAACAGCTCTTCCTGGCTCGGCATGCTTCACCCTCCCGCACTACAACCTAGATCAAATTTAACCCCCAACCGCATACCGAAACGCACTCTGCGGCCAGGGAGGGCAGGAGTGTGAGCGGAAGGGCTCCGTGAGTCGACTTACGGGGCTTTGGGTAACGCAGTGGCGGCCGACCCCCACACGTGTGGGGGTCGGCCG
>NZ_JAVFVX010000253.1:0-3100 GCF_033441795.1 Streptomyces sp. ADMS
AAACGCCGGACGGGCTGGGATGCCCAGGCATGCGCCGGAAAGAAGCGGCAAACGGTGAACGGGTGGGAGACACGGCCCGGGCTGCACGGACCGCGCTGCTCCGACGCCGGACGACCTGGACGCGCTCGCCCTCGCCCCGCCCCCGCTTACTCGTTCAAGAACTCCTCCACCACCGTCGCCCCCAGCTCACGCACGATCAGTTCGTGACCGGAGAGTGCGGACTCGTCGAGGTCGGGGTCGTCGTCTTCGGCAGTGTCGTCCTCGGGGGCGATGGGCGGGGGTTCCGGGGCCGAGGGCTGCGGAACCGGCGCGGACGCCTGGGGGCGGGGAGCGCCGGACGCCGGTGCGGGCGTGGGTGCCGGTGCCGGTGTCGGGGGTGCGGGCTGCTGGTGGGGCGTCGACGCGGCGCCGTAGCCGCCTCCGCCCCCGCCGCCGTAGCCACCAGGGGCGCCGCCTCCGCCGTAACCGCCGGTCGCCGGAGCCGCCTGGCCGCCGCCTGTCGGGTCGACGACCGCCTCGATCCTCCACTGGACGTTGAACTGTTCCGCCAGCGCCTGCTTCAGCACTTCCTCGCTGCCGCTGCTGGAGAAGTTGTCCCGCGCGCCCGCGTTCATGAAGCCCAGCTGGAGCGTGGTGCCGTCGAAGCCGGTGACCTGGGCATTCTGGCTGAGCAGGATCCAGGTGAACCGGCGGCGGTTCTTCACCGACTCCAGGATGTTCGGCCAGAGCATCCTGGGGTCGAGGCCACCGGGCACCGGGGCGGCGGGCACCTGGGCCGGGGCCTGGGAGTGGACCTGGGACTGGGGCGAGGACTGGGGCGAGGACTGGGCGTAGGCCGCTGCTGGAGCGGGTGCGGAGGGCGCCGGGGGCTGTCCGCCGCCCGCAGGTGTCGCCGTCGGCCAGCCGCCAGGGCGTCGGCCACTGCCCGCGGAGGTCGCGGTGGGCCAGGCGCCGGGGGCAGCCGCGGCCGGAGCCTGGGGTTGGGCTTGGCCCTGGGTCTGGCCCTGCGGCTGGGTCTGGCCCTGCGGCTGGATTTGAGGCTGGGGTTGCGGGGCAGGCGCACCGCCCGCGTCCGACGAACCGGGCATACTCGATGCACCAGCCGCACCAGCCGCACCAGCCGCAATCAACGTCCCCGATGCACCCGGCGTGACCGCCCCGCCCGGCGTGTCCGCCCCCCTCACCGCCGCCCGCGCCGCCGCGAACCCGCCGCCCGCCGGGATCGGCGCGCCCGCGGGACCAGCGCCGGGCACCGCCCCCTCGTACGCGGCGGGCGCGCCATGCGCACCGGGTCCCGGCACATACCCCATGGCGGGTCCGGGGCCCCCCGGGCCTGCCGCAGGACCGCCGGAGAAGTTGACTCCGCGCTCCAGTTTGTCGAGCCGGGCCATGACCGAGCGCTCGTCGCCGTACGCGGCGGGCAGCAGCACGCGCGCGCAGATCAGTTCCAGCTGGAGTCGGGGCGAGGTCGCGCCCCTCATCTCCGTGAGGCCCTCGTTGACGAGGTCGGCGGCGCGGCTTAGTTCGGCGGCGCCGAAGACGCCGGCCTGGGCCTGCATACGATCGACCACGTCCACGGGGGCGTCGATGAGCCCCTTCTCCGCCGCGTCCGGCACGGCGGCGAGGATCACCAGGTCGCGCAGCCGTTCGAGCAGGTCGGCGACGAAGCGGCGTGGGTCGTTGCCGCCCTCGATGATGCGGTCCACGACCTCGAAGGCCGCCCCTCCGTCGCCGGAGGCGAACGCCTCGACCACGGAGTCGAGCAGCGAGGCGTCCGTGTAGCCGAGCAGGGAGGTGGCCATGGCGTACGTCACGCCCTCGGCACCGGCGCCAGCCAGCAGCTGGTCCATGACGGACATCGAGTCTCGTACCGATCCCGCGCCGGAGCGGACGACCAACGGAAACACGCCGTCCGCGACCGGGATGTTCTCGTGCCCGCAGACCTCGGCGAGGTACTCGCGCAGCGTGCCCGGCGGGACCAGCCGGAAGGGGTAGTGGTGGGTCCGGGAGCGGATCGTCCCGATGACCTTCTCGGGTTCCGTGGTCGCGAAGATGAACTTGAGGTGCTCCGGCGGCTCTTCGACGACCTTGAGCAGCGCGTTGAAACCTGCCGGCGTGACCATGTGGGCCTCGTCGATGATGTAGATCTTGTAGCGGCTGCTCGCCGGCCCGAAGAATGCCTTTTCACGAAGGTCACGTGCGTCGTCCACGCCACCGTGCGACGCCGCGTCGATCTCGATGACGTCGATCGACCCCGGGCCGTTGCGCGCCAGGTCCTGGCAGGACTGACACTCGCCGCAGGGCGTCGGCGTGGGCCCTTTCTCGCAGTTCAGGCAGCGCGCCAGGATGCGTGCGCTGGTCGTCTTTCCGCAGCCGCGCGGCCCGCTGAACAGGTACGCGTGATTGACCCGGTTGTTCCGCAGCGCCTGCTGCAGCGGGTCGGTTACATGCTCCTGCCCAATGACCTCGGCGAACGACTCCGGGCGATAGCGGCGGTACAGCGCAAGGGACGACACGCATACGACGATATCGGGCCCCACTGACAGTCGGCCCCGTCCGCCCGGCTCACCCCGTACCCACCGCGCACCCACCAGCTCCACCCTGTCCCTTTTGACGGCAAATAACCCTCAAGAGACACCCTGGGGCGTTTCACATAAAACACAGGGAGACCACCATCAACTTGCAAGCTCAATCATGGGAAGCGCTCCCCCACCCCCTCGGGGCGATTCCTGCGAGTGCGCACGCACGGCGCGGGTGCCGCTCGTCTCCTTCTTCACGGTGTCCATCGCCGAACGGGTCTGCCTGCACGCCCACCGCCGCACCCCGGGCACACAAAAGACCCCCCACGCACCCGCCAGAGCCAACCTACCCTTGCTGCCTTCCGGCCCTGGGGGAGTTCAGTCAGATAGCGCCGCGTGAGGGGCTGAGGCCCAGCGTACCTGATCGCAGGAGGCCCGAACGAGTTCGCAAGCACGGCCCAACGTCATGTAGTGTTCCCGGCGGAGGATTCGCCTAGTGGCCTAGGGCGCACGCTTGGAAAGCGTGTTGGGGGCAACCCCTCACGAGTTCGAATCTCGTATCCTCCGCCAGTGCCTCACCG
>NZ_JAVFVX010000254.1:0-3097 GCF_033441795.1 Streptomyces sp. ADMS
GCGAACTCCCCTACCTCCTCACCCTCGCAGGCCACGGCTTCTACTGGTTCCGGCTCGCCCGAGTCGCCCCGCGCACTGCCCGACGACACTGAGTGTGTGCCCGCGAAAGGACGCGTCACCATGACGAAGACCGCATCTCTTCGCCCGAGCAGGACGGACCTCGTCCGGCCGCTGACCTCGTTCGGCGGGCTGCTGCGCGAGTGGCTGCCCGAGCAGCGCTGGTTCGCGGGCAAGGACCGGCCTGTCACGGACCTGGGCCTGCTGTCGATGACCCAGCTGTTTCCGGGCTGTCTGCACCTGCTCGTCCGCACCGGTCACACGGCCGTCCCCACCCCCGGTGGCCCTCCCCCGCCCAGCGACTGCTACCAACTGCTCCTCGGCGTACGGGACCGCCCGTCGCCGCGTCTCGGCCGGGCCCTCATCGGCCGCGCGGACGAGGGACCCTTGGCTGGGCTGCTGGTCTACGACGCGTTGCAGGATCCCCGGGCCGCTGGACTGCTGCTGGAGCGCCTCCGGAACCCCGGGCCGGCCGGCCCCCTCCGCTTCGAGGCGGACCCCGGTGTCACCGTGCCCGCCGGACTCGCCCCGCGTCTCCTCGACGTCGAGCAGTCCAACTCCTCGCTCGTGTACGGCGACTCCTTCATCCTGAAGGTGCTCAGACGCGTCCAGCCGGGTGTCCACCCCGACCTGGAGGTGCCCGCCGCCCTCGCCCGGCAGGGCTGCGCCCGCGTACCCGCCCCGGCCGCCTGGTTCCGGACCGCCCTGCCGCAGGACGCGACTCTCGGGGTGCTCCAGCCGTTCCTGCCCGGCGCCTCCGACGGCTGGACGCTCGCCCTGCGCGCCCTCGCCTCGGGGCACACCTTCACCGACGAGGCCTACGAGTTGGGGCGCGCCACCGCCGACGTACACCTGGCCCTCGCGACCGCGTTCCCCCGCGACACCCGCAGCACGCGGCACAGCCGGCGTACGGCGGCGGCGATGACCGAGCGGCTCGATGCCGCCGTGCACTGCGTACCGGCGTTGCGGCCGTACGCCCAGGGGCTGCGAGCCGCCTTCGACACCCTGGCCGGGTTCGACGCCGGCCCGGCCGCCCAGCGCGTCCACGGTGATCTGCACCTCGGACAGGTGCTGCGCACCGGCGACGACTGGTTCGTGATCGACTTCGAGGGCGAGCCGTCCCGCCCGCTCGCCGAACGCCGCAGCGCCCAGTCACCGGTACGTGACATCGCCGGCATGCTGCGCTCCTTCGACTACGCCGCCCGCACCCGCCTGCCGTGGCGCCCCGAGTGGGCGCGGCGCTGCCGCGCAGCCTACTGCGCGGGGTACGCCGCCCGCGCCGGGTGGGACCCGCGGCGCAACCCCGCGCTGCTGCGCGCCTACGAGACGGACCGAGCCGTGTACGAGGTCGTCTACGAAGCCCGGCACCGCCCCGACTGGCTCCCCGTCCCCATGGCGGCGATCGAGCGACTCGCCGCCCTAGGAGGCTGACCACTGTGGCCCTGCGCGACCCCTCCCTCCCCGACACGCCCTCCCTCGGCAGACCCGATGCCCTGTGGGACCCCGGCGAGAAGCAGCGTCTGCTCTCCGGCACCCATCACGACCCGCACTCGCTGCTCGGCGCGCATCCCGTGCCCGGCGGCGTCGTCTTCCGTGCTCTCCGCCCGTACGCGCGTGGTGTGAGCGTGCTCGTCGACGGGCAGGCCCGCAGGCTCGACGACGACGGTGACGGCTTCTTCAGCACCGCACTCTTCCTCGATCTGCCCTCAGCCGCGATCCCCGACTACACGTTGCTGGTGTCGTACGACGGCGGCGAGTCGGAGATCGAGGACCCGTACCGTTTCCTGCCCGCGCTCGGCGACCTGGATCTGCATCTCATCCGTGAGGGCCGGCACGAGGAGCTGTGGAAGGCGCTGGGCGCCGAGCCGATGACCCACCAGGGCGTCACCGGCACCCGCTTCACCGTCTGGGCGCCCAACGCACGCGGCGTACGGGTGACCGGGGACTTCGCCTGCTGGGACGGTACGGCGCATCCGATGCGGTCGCTGGGCTCCTCCGGGGTGTGGGAGCTGTTCGTACCCGGCGTGGGTGAGGGCGAGCGGTACAAGTTCGAGGTCGCGGGTCGCCATGGCGGCCGGGTCATGAAGGCGGACCCGATGGCCCGGCGCACCGAGGTGCCGCCCGCCACGGCGTCCGTCGTCACCGCCTCCCACTACGAGTGGGGCGACGAGGAGTGGCTCGCCCGCCGGGCCGCAACGGCCGTGCACAAGGAGCCGTTCTCCGTGTACGAGGTTCATCTTCCGTCCTGGCGACCCGGGTTGACGTATCGTCAGCTGGCTGACGAACTCCCCGCGTACGTCGCGGACCTCGGCTTCACGCATGTGCAGCTCATGCCGGTCGCCGAGCATCCTTTCGGCGGGTCCTGGGGGTATCAGGTCACCTCCTACTACGCCCCGACCGCCCGGCTGGGTTCCCCGGACGACTTCCGGTATCTGGTAGACGCGCTGCACCGGGCCGGTGTAGGCGTCCTGCTGGACTGGGTGCCTGCACACTTCCCCAAGGACGACTGGGCGTTGGCCAGGTTCGACGGGGAGCCTTTGTACGAGCCCGGCGATTCGCGGCGTGCCGAGCATCCGGACTGGGGAACGTACGAGTTCGACCTCGGGCGCACCGAGGTGCGGAACTTCCTGGTGGCCAACGCCGTGTACTGGTGCGAGGAGTTCCATCTCGACGGGCTGCGGGTGGACGCGGTCGCGTCGATGCTCTACCTGGACTACTCGCGCGATTCCGCGCAGTGGACGCCGAACGTGCACGGCGGCCGGGAGGACCTGGCCGCGGTGGCCTTCCTCCAGGAGATGAACGCCACCGTGTACCGACGGGTGCCCGGTGTGCTGACGGTCGCCGAGGAGTCCACCGCGTGGGGCGGGGTGACCCGGCCCACCGACAGCGGCGGGCTCGGCTTCGGCCTGAAGTGGAACATGGGCTGGATGCACGACTCGCTCGGCTACATGGGACACGAGCCGGTCCATCGCAAGTACCACCACAACGAGATGACGTTCTCCATGGTGTACGCGTACAGCGAGAACTACGTCCTGCCGAT